>JAPYPO010000068.1 GCA_029937645.1 Candidatus Hydrogenedentota bacterium | reverse complement strand
TTTCCCGCGAAGCGGGTTCTGACTCGCAATGACAGGTTAATCACAAACCGCTCTCTCAGAGGCCAGTCTACTGGCTTACATCCGCTGCGGGCAACGTCGCGGGGGCGAGGTGTATCGGACCCGTCTCGTGGCCTGCCCGCACCTCCACCGGCGCGCTCGCCGCCGAATCCGACATGACCACGTACCATCCCTCCGGCAGATACGGCAGGGCGAAGGAGCCGTTTTCATCCGGCTGCGCGCCTTGCGCGAGGGCGGTTCCAATTCCACGACGTGAGCGGTCGATTTGCCCAATTCCGGAAGGTTCCCCGAAGAGTTCCCATAGGTCCAGCGGAAGCACGGACAGCTTCCTTTCGGACGGCTGTGGGAGGCTTCCGTGGATGGCACCGCGTTCGCCTAGCGTGAATGTGATATTCGATTCTTCAGAAACGGAAGCATATTGAACATCGGCTGTGTATCCTTCCTTTACAGCGATGAGCCAATACGTTCCGGGACGAGTCCAAAGTGTTAACCCCTGAGAACTATCCACAGAGGAGCCCCATTCGTTCACGGCGTAGATAAACGTTCCCGCTTCACCCAGTGGATTTGCATATGCATCCTGAATATTAAAAGTGATAGTGACAGGGTCAGGTTCGTCGGTTTCGGGTCGTGAATCGACCTCCGATAAATCTTTTCCTGGTTTAGCCGCGACCATCACAGGTCTTAAGGCAATCGAAGCATACTGGTCAGTCAATTCTTGAGGTATGGTTATGGGGCCAACGACGGCCGGTTCAAACCCATTCACTTCTACCGTCAAGGTGTAGTTTCCAGCATTCAAGAGCGGCAATGTAAACAACTCGCCGGTTCGCATGAAGGGGTCGTCGTTGAAATGTATCCGCCTTGTCTTTTCTGCCTTGTCGAAACGTACTTTGCCCCTCCTAATGGACGCAGGCGCGCGACCATCGGGCTTGGTGATACTAAGATGAATGGCCGCGGATTTGGGAAGTATGAAATCGTGCTTAACATTGTCCCCCTGTATCAAGTCAAACACCATCAATTCGCTTTCAATCCCTAGCCCAAGGGTCCCCATGGCCTTGATACGCCAGGTGCCACCGTCATGTGCAAACCCAAAGCGGCCACTTTCATCCGAATATCCCATGATAGAAGTTGAACCCTCGAAAAAATAACTTCGCGCGATCCGTGCTCTATGTACGGGCGAACCATCGGGATCGCGGACATATCCGGTAACGGCCCCCTGCTCACGCGCTTCGATAACGAAGTAATCCTGTGCCCGATCCACCCAAACCGTCTGCGTAAAAGAGTCGGTTGTGTAGCGGTAAGGCCATCCGAGCCTCAACGCGAGCAGTGACATGGGATCGGCCTCGGGGAACTCGAAGATACCATCAGCTCCGGTTTCGGACTTGGTTTCAGGAGGATAAACCTGCTGGTCTCTCTTTTCGATTAGCTCGACCTCAACCCCGGCGATGGGAACCTTCGTCTTCTCCAGCACGACCATTCCACTGATGCCCCGCTGTTTCGGCTCTTCTTCCGCGACAGTTGCCAGTTGCAGCAGCAGCTTTTCCACAGGTGACGTGACAGGTGGAATCACCTGCTCTTCGGGCGTATCCGTGGACTCCTCTTCCACTTCAGATTGCACAGCCACAGGGAGTATCACATCCGCAAGCGGCGAAATCGGCACGTCATGCGAGGATCGTTCCGCAGCCCAAAGGCCCAATGCGCCCGCCACAAAAAGCGCCGCCACGACAGCATAAGCAAGCGGAGAGAACATCGCAGCAGTTGTCTTCGTAGCCGCGACCTGTTCCAACGTACCGGCATCGATGCCACCGACAGCGGAATTTAGTAGACCTCGCTGAAGCTCCGCGGTCGGCGAGGCCTTTCCAAATTCCACGAAACCTCCGGCCAAAACAGCAGGGGCAACCGGCACCCCTTTGCCGCGCAGTTCAACACGGATTTTATCAACCCCTTTCTGAACTCGCCGGGAGATCGCCTGGCGCGAGATGCCAATTTCCTCGCCAATGGATTCCATCGTTCGCCCCAACAGATAGTGCTCGACCAACGGAATCCGCAATTCATCCGGCAGCCCGGCGACCGCCTCGTCGATCAGGTGCTGGACGTCATCCCACGCCGCATCACTCGTCCTGGGTCGCGTTTCGGCATAGGTTCTCTCTCTGGCGTTGCGCCGGGCATTGGTTCGAAGCCGGTTGATAGCCCTGCGCGTCGCCATGGTATGCAGCCACCCTGCGAAGGAGGTCGTCACCTGGACGGGTGCCTTTCCCAGCCTCATAAAGCATTCCTGCGCTACATCTTCCGCATCATCCGCATTGCGCAGGACTCGAAGGCAGGCCCCATAGACCAGCCCCGCATAGCGATGGATGATTTCTGTGAACGCCTCGGGGTCTTTCGATTTATTCCAACGTTGAATCAAGGCCATATCATGTGGACTCACGGCGCGTCTCCTAAGGTCGAGCATCTAACGATTATAGACTTGACACCACAGACCCGGAGTTGTCAACTTCTTGAGCCGATAAGAGTCTACAGAAACTCTACAAATAGCCTAGGGCTGTTGCATTCGGTGGAGTCTTGGTGTTCCTAAAGGCGACGGAACTACCGGAATGGATCGCGTCCCGCCTTGACCCATCCCTCCAGAATCGACCATAATACCCCTTGTTCCGTGAGGCTAGGGCAGCGTCCAGCCGGTTGGGGCAAGGGCTGGCAGACGGTTTCGCGTGGTCGCCCATTTCATTTTCTTACTGCGTCGCTTGAGTAGCAAGTAGACGCTTAATCTGCGCCAAGCACACTGGAGAGGCAACATGGCAAAGCTTACCGATATGGTTGATATGGAAATACAGGGGGGCGTGGCGGTGATTGCCATTGACAATCCTCCGGTGAACGCGCTGAGCGCCGGGGTCCGGACGGGCCTGTATGAGGGCGTGACGCAGGCGGTCGCGGATGACGCAGTCAAGGCGATCCTCATCTATTGCAAGGGCCGCACGTATATCGCGGGCGCGGACATCAAAGAATTCGGGCAACCCCCTTCCGGGACGCCGCTGGGCGATGTGATTAAGACGATTGAGAACGCGCCGAAGCCGGTTATCTCGGCGATCCACGGCACGGCGTTGGGCGGTGGTTTGGAGACGGCGTTGAGCTGCCACTTCCGCGTGGCGGTTGACTCGGCCAAGTTTGGGTTGCCGGAGGTGAAGCTCGGGCTGTTGCCGGGCGCAGGCGGAACGCAGCGCCTCCCGCGCGTTGTCGGAGTCGAGAAGGCGCTTAAAATGATGACCTCGGGCGATCCCGTTGGCGCGGACTTCGCTCTGGAGACTGGGCTCATCGACGAGATCGTGGACGACTTGGTCGAAGGCGGCTTGGCCTTTGCGAACAAGGTTGTCAGCGAAGGTCGGCCCTTGGTAAAGGTCCGCGATTCGAACGAGAAACTGGAAGAGGCCAAGAAGGATCCCGAACTGTTCAACAACTTCCGCAAGAGCATCGCGCGCAAGACCCGTGGCTTCAAGGCCCCCGAAGCGATCATCCAGTGCGTCGAAGATGCCCTTACAAAATCCTTCGACGACGGTATCAAGGGAGAACGCGAACGCTTCATGGGTTTGATGTCGGGCGAGCAGTCTGCGGCGCAACGCTACTACTTCTTCGCGGAACGTCAGGCGAACAAGATTCCGAATTTGCCCAAAGACCTCGATCAGATCACCGTCAACAAGGTCGGCATCATTGGCGCGGGCACGATGGGCGGCGGTATCGCCATGAACTTCCTGAACGCGGGCATCCCGGTGACCATCACGGAGCCTACGCAGGAACCGATTGATCGTGGACTCGGTGTTGTCAGAAAGAACTACGAGCGGACGCAGAAGGGTGGGCGTATCACGGCGCAAGATGTGGAAGACCGGATGGGCCGCCTGAGCACCACAACGAATATCGAGGACTTGGCGGACTGCGATATGATTATCGAAGCGGTCTACGAGAATATGGAGATTAAGAAGAAGGTCTTTGCACAGCTCGACTCCTTCATGAAGGAAGGAGCGATTCTCGCCAGCAACACGTCCTACCTCGACATCAACGAAATTGCATCGGCAACGAAGCGGCCCGAGTGGGTTATCGGCCTCCACTTCTTTAGCCCGGCGAATGTCATGCGGCTGCTCGAAGTGGTCCGAGGCGACAAGACTTCGGAAAAGGTGCTGTCCTCTTCCATGGCGATCGCCAAGAGAATCGGGAAGGTCGCCGCCGTCTCCGGCGTGTGCCACGGCTTCATCGGAAACCGCATGTTGGCGCAACGCGGCGTCCAATCGCAGAAGATGGTCTTCGAAGGCCCGATGCCGTGGGATGTGGACCGCGTTATTTTCGATTTCGGCATGCCCATGGGCCCCTTCGCCATGAGCGATCTGGCCGGTTTGGATATCGGCTGGGACAAGGAGTCATCTAAGGGCGAGACCGTCCGCGACGTGCTCTGCGAAATGGATCGGCGCGGCCAGAAGACGGGCGCGGGATACTATAACTACGACCCCAAAACCCGGCAGAAAAGCCCGGAGCCGAAAGTCGAAGAAATCATCTTGGAGTTTTCCGAGAAGATGGGCAAGACGCGGCGCGACTTTAGCGACCAGGAAATTCTGGAACGCGCCACCTATCCGATGATCAACGAAGGCGCAAAGATTCTCGAAGAAGGCATCAGCTATCGGCCCAGCGATATCGACGTGGTCTGGGTTAACGGCTACGGCTGGCCCGTCTACCGGGGCGGCCCCATGCACTACGCGGATTCCATCGGGCTCGACAAGGTGTGCGCCCGCCTCAAGGAATTCCAAGAGCAGGATGGCGATGATTTCTGGAAGCCCGCCGCGCTGATCGAGAAGCTGGTTGCGGAAGGCAAGGGCTTCAAGGATATGTAAGTCTCTGGTTACGCCCGCCGAATCGTCAGTCCTCCGTCAACCGGCAGCGCGACGCCGGTAATAAACGACGCCGCAGGCAAGACCAGGCTCATCGTCGCATGGGCGACCTCTTCCGGGTCGCCATAGCGGCGTAGCGACGTGCGTCGGCGCGCGTATGTCGCCTTATTTTCTTCGGGAATCCGTTCCGTCATGGCCGTGTTGATGGGGCCCGGGCAGATGCAGTTGACGGTGATGCCCTCTTTCCCCAATTCGGTGGAGAGCGACCGCGTAAGCCCTACAACCCCATGCTTCGCCGCGCTGTATTGACTCGAACGGGGCGTCGCTCCCAGCCCTTCGGTGGACGCGATATTCACGATGCGTGGCGATTCAGACTTGCGAAGGTGCGGCAGCGCGGCGCGTATCATGCGCTGATGCGCCGTCAACAAGACGGTGAGGCTGCGATCCCAACCGTCCTCGTAGTCATCGTGATCGATAGGCGTAGACGCCGAGATTCCCGCATTGTTGATGAGAATGTCGAGACCGTCGAAGCGCTCCGCTACGTCCGCGACGACCCGTTTGATCGCATCGGCGTCCGATACATCCAGCGTCCAGGCCTCCGCTGTAAACCCCGCTTCTACGATGGCATCGACCGTCTCCTTTAGGCCCGCCTCGTTGACATCCGTCGCCGCTACCTTCGCGCCGGCTTCCGCGAGAACCCGGGCCGTCGCGCGCCCCATGCCGCTGGCGGCGCCGGTGATGAGCGCGACCTTGCCTTCAATAGAACGGCTGAATTTCGTGAGTTTGCCCATTGTCGGGTCTCCTTAGGTATTCGGGAAATGAATTATCCGTGACTGGTGCCGCGTGTTGTGTAACTCTCATTATCGGGGGCGGCGGTTATTCTTGTCCAGCTCTTGAATTCTCAAACAAAATTGAGAAAGGGGAGGGCGGGCATCTTGCCCGCCAGTCGTCACGGGCGAGACGCCCGCGCTCCCTCGTGTTCTCGACCCAGTATTGGTTTCGACGGCGAAACATGGCACTATAGTCAGATTCCACCAAATTGATTTATACGCGAATTATTTCGCCGCAACCCTGCTGGGGAGTTGACCATGAGCAGCATAGAGCACGTCCTTGAGGAGACACGCACCTTCCACCCGACCGCCGATTTCGTGGAGCACGCCCACATCCAATCGCGTGAAGAGTACGACGAGATGTACAAGCACTCGATTAACGACCCGGACGGGTTCTGGGGCGATGCGGCGGAGAATTTTCATTGGTTCAAGAAGTGGGATACGGTGCTTAACAAAGACGCCGCGCCCTTCTATACCTGGTTCGAAGGCGGGAAGACGAACCTGTGCTACAACTGCGTCGACCGCCACCTGACAACGTGGCGTAAGAATAAGGCCGCCTTGATTTGGGAAGGCGAACCGGGCGACACGCGCACGCTCACCTATCAGGAACTGCACCGCCAAGTCTGCAAATGCGCCAACGCCCTGAAGAGTCTCGGGGTTAAGATGGGGGACTGCGTCACCCTGTATATGCCGATGGTCCCCGAATTGGCCATCGCCATGCTGGCCTGCGCCCGAATCGGCGCGCCGCATTCGATCATCTTCGGCGGGTTTTCCGCCAACGCCATCGTGGACCGGGTCCACGACGCCGATTCCAAGTTCATCATCACGGCGGATGGGGGGTACCGCCGCGGAAGCGTGGTCCCCTTGAAGGCCACCGTCGACGAAGCCCTCGAAAAATGCCCAGGCGTGGAGAAAGTGCTCGTCCTGAAACGCGCGGACAACGCGGTCGAGATGAAAGAGGGGCGGGACATCTGGTGGCACGATGCGGTCGACGCGGCCTCCGCCGATTGTCCAGCCGAAGAACTCGATTCCGAGCATCCCCTGTTTATCCTGTACACCTCCGGGTCCACGGGAAAACCCAAGGGCATCCTGCACACGACCGCAGGGTATATGGTCGGCGCCGCGCTAACGTCGAAATACGTGTTTGACCTACGCGACGAGGACACGTACTGGTGTACCGCCGACATCGGCTGGGTCACCGGGCACAGCTACATCGTCTACGGCATCCTCGCAAACGGCGCTACCTCGGTCATGTACGAAGGTGCGCCGAACCATCCCGACCCCGGGCGGTTTTGGGATATCGTCGAGAAATATAAGGTCAACGTTTTTTACACGGCCCCCACAGCCATCCGCGCGTTTGCCAAGTGGGGCGACGAACATCCGAAAAGCCGCGACCTCAGCAGCCTCCGCCTTCTCGGTACAGTGGGCGAACCGATTAACCCCGAAGCTTGGATGTGGTATCGGGACGTCATCGGTGGTGGCCGTTGCCCGATCGTCGATACCTGGTGGCAGACGGAAACGGGTTCGATATTGATTACCACGTTGCCCGGTGCCATGGCGACGAAGCCCGGTTCGGCAGGGCTGCCCTTCTTCGGAATCCAACCGCAGATCGTATCGGAGGAGGGTGAACCGGAAGACGGCATGCACAGCGGATTGCTCGTCATTAAAGAGCCGTGGCCTTCCATGCTGCGCACGCTCTACGGCGACGATGAGCGCTACAAAGAAGTCTACTTCTCTAAATTTGCCGAGCAAGGTTGGTACCTCACCGGCGATGGCGCGTTCCGCGACAAGGACGGTTATTTCATGATTATCGGCCGACTCGACGACGTCATCAACGTATCCGGCCATCGCCTCGGAACCATGGAAATCGAGTCGGCATTGGTATCACACGAGCTGGTCGTCGAAGCTGCCGTCGTCGGTTTTCCCCACGAAATAAAGGGCCAAGGTATCTGCGCCTTCGTTTCGGTTCCAGCGGATATCACGCCCACGGACGATGACATGGGAGTTCTGCGCAATCACGTCGCGAAAGAAATCGGGGCGATCGCGAAACCGGATCAGATTCGTTTTACCGAGGCCCTGCCGAAAACGCGCTCGGGAAAAATCATGCGCCGTCTGCTTCGGGATATCGCCGCCGGTCGCGAGACCACGGGCGACACGACGACGCTCGAAGACTTTTCCGTTATGGCCAAATTGCGCGAGGAAAATGAGGCGTAGCGGGTTTGCTACACGCCGACCTTCTCAAAGAAACGTAGCGAAGTTTTCCAACGGCTCGCGGTCGCTCACCAGGTTGTTGACGGAGTGATCTGGATCCTGGTAGCCAACGGCCAAGCCGCAAAAAAGCATCAATTCATCAGGTGCCCCCACAAACTCAGCGACCGTCTCGGGCCATCTCGCCCACGATTCCTGCGCACAGGTATCCACGCCGACTTCTTGAAACAGCAACATGGCGGTCTGCAAGTACATCCCGAGATCCGACCACTGCGGCAGCCCCATGACCCGGTCCACGAAGCAAAATACCGACGCGGGCGCACCGAAGAACTTCTGGTTATTCTTGAGCCATTCCAGGCGCTTGGGCTTCTCTTCGCGCTTGATGCCCAGATAGCCATACATATCTTCACCGACTTTGAATCGGGTCGAGCGGTAAGGCTCCTTGAGGCTTGGCGGGTACACGTCGTACTCGGGCGTCTCCGTTGAACCGCCCTCGGCCATCTTCTTTTCCACCACAGCCTTGAATCGCGTTTGCACCTCGCCGTTGAGTACATACAGTCGCCACGGCTGGACATTGCCGCCGGAAGGAGCGCGGGCGGCTTTCGTGAGGACCTCCCGGATGAGATCGTCCTCCACAGGCGTATCCAAGAACGCCCGAATGGATTTCCGGTTTTCCACCGCCTCAGATACGCTGATTCGTGACATTGTTCGTACTCCTAATGCGTGGGTTCATAAAGAAGCCAACGTATGTTCGCTCAGAAAAACCATGCTTCCTGACCTTGCAGTCGAGTAGAACGCCTTCACAACTATTCCCTCTCCCTCAGGGAGAGGATTAAGGTGAGGGTGGTCTTGAGAACGACTTCCTTAACAGGAAGCTTAAGCGACCGCGGCAATCTCGACTACACGAGAGTCTGCGGATCAATTGAAGTGATCATCGAGAAGAGATTGCCGCGCTTCGCTCGCAATGATAGGTCAATCACAAATCGTTCTCCCAGACTCCAGTCGATTGGAAATTGCCGCCCTCGCAGATTGCACAGGGACGCTCTCCCGGAATTTCGTGATGAACCAACAAGTTTGAAGGTGCCACCCGGTTCTCGCCTCTGTCCTTATCCCAATTTCCCGCGAAGCCGGCCCACACTCGCAATGACAATTTAAGCCCGGTCAAATATGAACCAATACACTGGGGTACTTTAGCGACACACTAGCGGTGCTTTAGCGACTTCAGTTGCGTGAAGGCGTCGTTGAGGGTGCGCATGGCGTCTTCGTCGCCCCCGTGATCGGGGTGGTGGATTTTGGCCTTCTTGCGGTACGCGGATTGGATATCTTTCCACGAGGCGCTCGGCGATAAGCCCAGGATTTTGTAGCACATTTCTACGTCCGCCTTTGCCATCGGTTCGCTGCCGGGCGCGGGCCCCACATTGTCCCCTCTCAGTTCGCGGAGGCCGTGAATGATCTTCGGCCACAATCCCGTCATGCTCAGCACGGCGATGAGGAGCACAATGATGACAAACTCCTGCGGTCCGCCAAATCCAAACATGGTCTAGTCGCCTCTCCTTTGAGTCGGTTTAGTAGCAGTTAGCAAAAGTTGAACCTGGGCGGTCAGCGCCGATCCTTATCTTGGAACTTAAATATATTATCAATCTCTTTGCCCAGCTCCTCCAAGTCGGACTTAGGCGGTGCGCCCGATTTCTTCTTGGGCACACGCCGCCGGAGCTTGCGCTGGGCCTTCCACGCACTGTAGGCGGGCCGGTATTTCATGTACAGATAGCCCACCACCATGCCGCCAAAATGGGTGGCAATTGACGTCGTCCCACCACCGCCCACCGCCGACATGAGGTTAATCACTACAATAATGATAACCAACGCACGCGAGGTCACCGGGATCGGGATAGGAAACAGGAACACCTTGCGGTCCGGCTCGACAAAGGCGAAGGCCACAAGCACGCCCAACGTCGCGCCACTAGCTCCGACCACGCTGAACGAGCCACTCGGTGACATAGGGACGAAATTCGCCATCACGCCGACCGCGCCGCACAGCAGGTAAAACTGAATAAACTGCCGAGTCCCCAGGACCCTTTCTACATCGGGACCGAAAAAATACAGCATGAGCA
This sequence comes from Candidatus Hydrogenedentota bacterium, assembly GCA_029937645.1. GTDB lineage: Bacteria > Hydrogenedentota > Hydrogenedentia > Hydrogenedentales > JAPYPO01. The sequence continues at coordinate 3,704 of JAPYPO010000068.1, read as the reverse complement.
TATTAAAGAACAGATGGGACAGCGAGAAATGTATGAAGATGTACGTCAGGGGCGACCACACATAACCGTGCAGCATGGTGGCGGGGTTAAAGGCGAGCCACTCATCGTACAGAAATCCGCCCTTGACGAGGCCGCGACCGCCAAAAGGGATATCGAGCAGAAGTTGCAGCGCGAACGCTGCAGTCGTCCCCAACAGGATCGTCTGAACACCCCACGTAATGCGGTCGTGCCCAAATCGGAACTCATACTGATTGCTCGTTGAACTCATGAAATCACGGCCATTTTTTTCAGGCGCTCGCGATGGTTCGCATTGGCGCACCCCGTCATTTTACCGTAAATGGGGTGGGCGATCCCTATTCCACAAAACGATGGGTCATCGTCCGTCGATCAGGGGCACCCCAAAAAACCTGTTACGAATACGCGGGTATGCCCGTAATCGCCTGCCCAAGGATCAGCGAGTGGATGTGTTCCGTACCCTCGTACGTCAGTACGGTTTCCAGGTCAACAAGGCGGCGCCCGATGTGGTACTCGCTGTGGATGCCGTTGGCGCCCATGAGTTCGCGGCAGGTCCGCGCGATTTCAATGGCTTTGCGGCAGTTGTTCATTTTGGCGAGGGAGACCTGGTGGGGTTTTAGACGCCCGTCCAGTTTCAGTTCGCCCAGGCGTTTGGCGATGAGTTCCATCGAAGTAATCTCGGCAGCCATCCACGCGAATTTATTTTGGATGAGTTGGTGACAGGTGAGCGGCCTGTTATCGAATTGCACGCGGTTCTGGAGGTAGTCAAGGCATTCCTCGAAGCAGCCGCGCGCGGCACCGGCGACGCCCCAGACGATGCCGTAGCGGGCGTTGTTGAGAGTAGCCATGGCGCGTCCCAATGATTTGGCGCCGGGCATGAGGGCGGACTCAGGAACTTCCACATCGGCGAGGAAGAGCTGGCCCGTATCGCTCGTACGGAAACTCCATTTCCCTTTGATAGCGGCCGAATCAAAGCCGGGGGTATCGGTTGGCACGAGGAAGGCTTTGACGACGCCGTCGAGTTTAGCCCAGATGATGGCGACGTGCGCGAGGGTGCCGCTGGTGATCCAGCATTTCGCGCCGTTGAGGACGTAGCCCTTGTCGGTTTTTTCGGCGCGGGTGACCATGCCGCTGGGGTTGCTGCCGAAGTCGGGCTCGGTGAGGCCGAAGCAGCCGACGGCTTCCATGGAGCCGAGGGGTTTGAGCCAGCGCTCCTTCTGTTCGTCCGAACCGTTGTCGCGGATGCAGCCGATGACGAGCGATCCCTGCACACTGACGATACTGCGTAGTGCCGAGCTGCCCCGTTCGAACTCGCGGCAGATGAGGCCGTAGGTGATGGGGTCGAGGGTGCCGTCGGCGAGCATTTCGAGAATGCCAAGCTGCCCGATTTTAGCCATGATATCGTCGGGCAATTTTTCTACGTTGTGATCTTCGTTGATGGTGGGCAGGATTTCATTGTCCACAAAACGGCGCACTTGGTCGATGGCCGCGCGCTGCTCCTCCGTCCAATCCTCATCCAAATCGAAGAAATCGGTGGTATAGGTTTGGCCCTTGATCGGTTTGGAAGCGTTTTGCTTGGGCGCGGAATGGGTCGTTGCGTTCATGGTGGATCCTTTTTGAATCGGAGCAGTACGGGGTCAAGAAAATGCGTTGTGAGGTAGCCGCGCCCAGACGGGCGTGGCAAAACGCGCTGTAGTATCTCAAGCGACCGCAGATCATGTCAAAGAAATCTTGGCACGCGCGGCGCTTGCCGAGCCCTTCGAAGGTTCCGCCTGCGCAGTCTGGCGAAGTCGACGCGCCACAAGCCGCTTGAACGGTTCCATCGCTAGGCGTACACTTTGCGCCTTACCAACCCTCAGCCCCTTTCCATTTAGGCCCGAATCGTTGTGGATGATCAAGAAAAAATTCTCGCCCCGTTGCGCAAATTTCGTCATACGGCGGTCGGCCTCGCCCTGTTGATAACCCTACTGGTAGCCGGGGTTACGTTTCCCTTTCATCGCATCGCGGCGCACGGGGTATTGCTTGGTGGATTTGCGGGAGTTCTCGGCTTCTGGATAATCGCAGTTCGCCTCCAGAAACTTGCATTGAAACCCCAGCAAAATGTAAAGTTCGCCGCTCTAACCATGACGGGGTGGCGCTTCGCGCTCTACGGTGTGGTTCTCTACCGGGCTTACATGCTCGACCCGGAGGGGCATACCGGGCTGCTGGGGGCCATGGGGGGCATCATGGTCATTCGGTTTGTTCTCATTTATTTGGGGCTGACCGGTATTGATTTGAAATCCAAGAAAAGCGGCACCACCGCAGAGCTCGACCGTTAACCCTCACGCTGGAAGCGATCGCCTCGTGTACGAGTGTTACGCCTCCGCGCCAAGACAATATCTGACAAGACAATACCTGAGTAGGAACTATGGAAAACATCGGCGAACGCCTCGTCTGGCACTACATACCGTTCACGGACGTCCCCATCCCCATGGGCGGCGTCAATATCCTCACGATTTTCAACACCCTTGTTGTCATGGCCGTGCTGTGGGCTGTGTTGTGGCTCGGCATTCGGAAGCAGGCGCGTATTCCCGGCCGTGGACAGTATCTGGTCGAGCAATTTATCAGCGCCTTCGACGGCTTAGTAACCAGTTCGCTTGAATTCGAAAGTATCAAAGAGAATCGCAAGTTTCTCCCCTTGATCGCGGCGTTATTTCTTTTCCTGCTCCTGAGTAATTTCATGGGGTTTTTCCCCACGGGCCTCTTCGAAGAGCCCACAGCCGATATCAATTGCACCATGGCCCTCGGGATGATGGCCATCGTAGTCGCAACGTACTGCGGCGTGAAGGCGAAGGGCATGGGCGGCTACTTCGGCGAACTCCTTGGACCCATGTGGTCGCAGGAGGGCGCTACCGGGATGGCCCTGATCGCCGGGAAGGCGTCAGCGTTGTTCTTTCTTCCGCTCAACGTGATCGGTGAGATGGCGAAGGTAGTCTCGATCTCGTTTCGTCTATTCGGAAACATCATCGGCGGCTCGATCATCATCGTCGTTGTCTCGACCTTAGTCTTTAACACCTTCCTCCCCATCGGGCTGGATTTATTCTTTATCTTTTTTGTAGGCACCGTGCAAGCCTTCGTATTTACGATGCTAACGCTGACCTACATTGCCGTGGCGATTAAGTAGAAAAAACCACGATCACAAGGCAGGATCGCTTGGAAATCACCGCAGAAAACTGGGATTACATCGGCCGATTCATCGGCGCCGGATTCGCCCTCGGGTTAGGCGGGATCGGTGCAGCGGTGGGTATGGGCATGGCCGCCGCAGAAGCGAACGAGGCCATCATGCGGCAGCCGGAACGCCAAGGCTACCTCTTGCGCACCATGTTAATCGGTCAAGCCGTCGGCGGCAGCCCCTCCATCTTCGCCTTAGTCATCGGACTGCTCATCCTGTTCTTGCCCGCCAGCGCCGCCTTGTCTGGACCCGTCTTCGCTTCGGCCGTCATCGGAGCAGGGCTCTCCATCGGATTGGGCTGCTTCGGTAGCGGCGTCGGTTGCGGATGGCCCGCGGCCGCAGCGTGTGCCGGCGTGGCGCGTAACCCCCAGAAAGCCACACCCATCACCTCATCGATGATCATCGGGCAGGCCGTCGCGCAGAGCCCGAGCATCTTTTCCACCGTAATCGCACTGATTCTCCTTTTTATCGCCATCCC
>JAPYPO010000627.1 GCA_029937645.1 Candidatus Hydrogenedentota bacterium | reverse complement strand
AATCGATGCCGGCGGATCTCAAGATGACTCTTCCAAATGGGAAATCCGGGTTGAGGCTAGACGGCTCCCCAGCGGCGCAGCACGTCGTACAATACGACGCCAAAGGCGGTCGCCACATTGAGGCTGTTTTTGTGGCCCATCATGGGGATTTGGACTACGCCGTCGCAGCGGGCTAGGACGCGGTCGTTGATGCCGGTTACTTCGTTTCCGAACACGATGGCGACGGGCTGCGGCCAATCGAATTGTTGGAGTGGGACGGCGTCTTCGGTGACTTCGATCGCGATTCTTGGCACGCCCGATTCTCCAAGGCTTTCGAGCACATCCGTGGTCCGTTCGGCGTAAGCCCAGGGCACGTAGTCGAAAGCGCCCAGCGCGGTCTTCTCCAACTTCTTGTGCGGCGGGTGTGCCGTCATCCCGCACAGATGGATCCGTTCCACGGCCCCGGCGTCGGAGGTGCGGAAAATGGATCCGACGTTGAATGCGCTGCGTATGTTGTCGAGCACGACATGCACCGGGTTGCGCGGGATGGAGGGAATCTCTTCCCGGTCCAAGCCGGAATAGTGGGGTTCGAGTTCGCTCATCGCTTCCTTTCTGTTAGGCTGGCGCGGAAGACAGTCATCTGAGGAGGCTTGGTCAACCGAACGCTATGGGCATTCTTACGGCACCCGTTTCAACAAAACGCATGATGGCCCTCACCCGAACGCTGGCACAATCGCAGGCGGCGGGCATCGATATCATTCGTGCCATCGAACTTCACCGCGCCACGCGGCCCCGCCCCGCCATAAGCGGGCTCTGCGCGGACGCCGCGGACCGCTTGCGTTCGGGGCACACTCTTGAGCAGGCCTTTTCCGCCCGCGCCGGGGCCTTCCCCCCTGATTTTATCGCGGCGCTGGCGACAGGTGATCGCGCGGGTCGGCTGGCCGAAGTCTTCCAACATCTGGAGGCACTCTACGAGGAACGAATCGCGTTGCGCCGCGCCATCATACGTCAGCTTGTATATCCGATCTGCGTCCTCATCGCCGCTATGTATATTATACCGGCTTGGGCCGCAGCGATGCAGACCAGCGAGGATCTTGGCGCGTTTGCGAAACAGTACGCATGGTCTCTTCGATGGGACGTGGTTTATGGGGCGTGCATAATCGGCGTCGCGTTTGTTCTGCTGCGGCTTGGCCTTGGGCGAAACATTCTCGCGCCCGCGTTGCTATTCCTTTGGCCTCTTGGCTCCATCCTGCGAAAATTTGCCCTGGCGCGAGTCTACCAGTCGGCGGCGCTCCTTATGCAGTCGGGAATACCGAATGCCGAAGCGGTAGCCCTCGCGGCGCCCACCTGCGGGAACCGCTTATTGGCGCACAAATTCATGCGAGCCGTCCCGGCGCTCTCAGCAGGGACTCCATTTACGGAAGCGATACATGCCCACGTCCGCATCCCAGCCCTTCAACTGCCTCTCCTCCAGGCTGCGGAACACTCGGGCACACTCGATACGATACTGGCCACAGTGGCGCGTGACTTGAACCAGGAAGCACGCCACCCCGCGCTCTTATTCGTCTCCATATTGGAATTGCTCGTGATTGTGGGGTTGGGCCTCTTTATTCTTCCGGGGTTCATTTGATTAGAACGGGGAATCTGAATCCGGGGAATCTTGGCGGGAGCAGGCGGTGTTTGGTAGAATCGTACGCTGACCTCCCTTTACGGATTCTGAACATGGGCCTATTTTCTTCTCAGATTAGCGCGAGCGACATGGTTCCACTTTGCCGTCAGCTTTCCACCACGTACAATGCCGGAATCCCCATCATCCAATCGCTGGACACTATCTCCGGGCAAACGAGGAATGGGACGGTAAAAAAAGTCCTCCGCACTATGAGCGATGATTTACGCGGGGGCGGCACCCTGGGCGCCTCGGCGGTCGCGCAGTCCCGGCATCTGCCTCCGTTCTTTATCCAACTATTGGCGGCGGGCGAAGTGGGCGGCCGGCTGGATGTGATGCTGCTGGACTTGGCCCAGTATTTTGAAGACAAGCTGGCGATGCAGCGGAAGATTCGGGGCATGATGGTCTACCCGATCATTCAATTGGCCGCGGCGTGGTTCTTGGGCACTTTCGCTCTCGGTATTCTTCGCGTGGTGGGCGAAGCGGTCTCTGGGTCCGGTGGCGGCACCAAAGGAGTCACCAATTATTTTTTCGAATACCTGCTGTTCCAGGGCAAGGCCATGGCTGTTCTCGCCGCGATACTGATTGTTGCGGTTATTCTTTCCCGTAAGGGATTGCTGGGATGGATCACCGGCGCGGTGGGAACGTTTGTTTGGCCTTTTCGGGGCGTGGTGCGGAAGTTCGGTTTGGCGCGATTTTTCCGGAGTTTTGGACTGCTCGTTGGAAGCGGCCTTCCGATCACGCGTTGTGTGGAGCAATCGGCGGGTGTCGCGGGCAACCCCTACCT
>JAPYPO010000626.1 GCA_029937645.1 Candidatus Hydrogenedentota bacterium | reverse complement strand
AGCATGAGCTACGTGATCCTATCGCCTGACCCCTCTCAATGGGGACTTCCCAGCGGATTCCGAGACGCGCGAATCCTGCACCCCAAGGAGGTGATCCTTGCGTAGCGAAATCTCTACCGGGCTGCGTGGGGCCACCGCCGCCGTGGTCTTCGCCTCCTATCTGGGCATGGCGTTTACCGATAATTATGGCACCAGCCTCTTGTTCATTCCTCTATTTGGGTTCCTGTTCATGCCCCTGGCCGAAACCCTCGACCGGGGTTACCCGCTGTACCGGAAAGTAACCTGGACGGTGTCTTTCTTCTTCCCCTTCGCGCTGTTCGCGTCGTACTTCACGGGCGGCAGGTTCCTCGATCTCGTCGTTTATCTTATCGTGTTTATCCAACTCTACACCCTCTTCCATGAAAAGAAAGAGAGGAATTACGACCATATAATCCTCATGTCGTTCTTCTTGCTCCTGGCTACGTGCGTGATGACCTCCGCGCCCATAATCGCGGTCGCATTCTTCCTCCTGACCCTTTCGTCGGCGTGGCTGTTGTCTGCCTTGGAAATGTACTCCGCCCAGGAAAGCAGCTCCCCGACGGCCCGCGTGGAAATTTTGGATTCACGAGGCCCTGGCGACGGCGCGAACGATCGGCGGAAGCGCTTCATGGACCTGCGCATGATCGGGGGACTCGGCGCCCTTACCACGGTGATCCTTTTTTTTATGGTAACCTTTTTTCTTATGACACCACGCCTGGAAGCAGGTCTGTTGGGCGTTTCCGAACAGTGGAATTCTCGCTCGGACCTCTCGCCCGAGATCGAGATTGCCTCGGGCATGACCATTCAACTCAATGCCACCCCCGTCATGCACGTCGTGTTTCCCGAAGAATCCAATGGACGGTACAGCGGCGAGTTGTACTGGCGCGCCTCCTCTTTGGGTAACTATACGGGCCGCGCCTGGACCCTGCTCCCCATTAGGGTGCGAAATCGATGGAGATCAGAAGTTCAGTATAATGCCTACCGAAAATTTGCCACCGTAGACGAGATCGTCAGCACCGAATTGGTAGATCGACGCTTATTGGGATCAGGCCGCGTAGTCGTTCAAGAAATCTTTTTCGCACGGACCCCCGAAAGTGGCCTGCCCGCGTTGCCGATCATCAAGACGGGGCGCCTCTTGGACGGGCAGAAGAACAACAGCGTCGGATGGGCCAAGGCAAGAGATTTCGCGATGAGCTTGAAGGGCCCAGCTCCGTCCGGAGTGCGATACCTTGTTGAATCTGAGATAGTCAGACCGACGAACGAGCAGCTCAGGGGTTCGTCCGATGATTACTTGAGTGTTATTCAAACGAACCTCTTTCGCAACCTGACAAAGCAATTCTTGCTACCAGAAACCCTTAGCCTCACCGAAGAAATAGTGCGCGATTTGGAATCCCCCTTCGATCAAATCACCGCTATTGAGCAATGGCTTTCAACCAGTCGATTCACCTATTCCCGCATCGTCCCCCAATTACCTGAAAACAATCCCATCGACGCATTCATAAACAATACCCGCACCGGGCACTGCGAACTCTACGCCAGCGCCCTGGCGCTCATGGTCCGAAGCCTCGGCATTCCCACCCGCCTCGTCAACGGGTACCGCGGTGGCACTTGGAACGCCAACGACGGTTCGTACACGGTTACGGGTAATATGGCCCATGTCTGGGTGGAAAGCTACTTCCCCGATTTCGGCTGGGTTGCCTTCGACCCCTCGCCGCCTGCGGACGAAATGCCGAACTCCACACTCGGAGACCTCCGAAGGCGCATCGCACAAATGTCCTTGCGCGGGCAAATCTTCTGGTACCGCAACGTGATTGGTTTCCAGCCGGATACGAGCTTGGCCTTCCTTAAGAGCACCGTGCTGAACGTTTTTAGCTGGGAGCGCGACCCCAAGAAGCAGCCGGTCGGCAAGCAAAACTCGATCCTCCCCGATTACGTCATCGGAGCCCTCCGCGCTTTGCTGCTTCTTCCGGTCTTGGCGTCGATAGCATGGGTTGCCGTACGCCTCGTGCGCACACGCAACCCCAAGAACCGGCACCTCTCTCAAGATCAAACGAGGGCGACCACTCTGTATACCTACTTCCTCCAACAGCTAAGAAAACGGGGAATCGACTGCCGCGGCAAAACCGCCGAAGAACTCCGTGAGGTTATCGCCGCCCAAGCGTGGGTAGACGAAACTACCGCCCGGTCAATCCTTTCCTCGTACAACGCGGTGCGCTTCGGCAAACGACCGCTGGATGTAGGGCTGTACGGCATACTGAGAAATATGATTCGTTCGTTTCGCAAAGCCGAGGTACGCTGAGGGTGGTTCCTTCTCTCGAATTGCCGTGAAGCGGGTTCTGGCTGTCAAGAACATAATTTACTGGGTGGCACCTTCAAACTTGTTTGGAGGTGGATGGCACTCGGATAACTCCCCACC
>JAPYPO010000067.1 GCA_029937645.1 Candidatus Hydrogenedentota bacterium | reverse complement strand
ATCGATGCCGGCGGATCTCAAGATGACTCTTCCAAATGGGAAATCCGGGCTTGAGTAATCTCCATTCTCGCGAACGCCACCGTGGTCATATCGCGCTGGCGCCAGTGGCGCGAGCCGCGAGATTCGGCGAAGGATGGTCTTGAATAATCGTTTGGGGATGGCCACTTCGGCCATCTGAAAGATAACGTACCGCGAGTGAGCTATGACCTTGGCACCAATCTTCACCAGTTTCTCCCTCAGCGTTGTCAACGACCAGTGCTTTACGCTTTGGGGTAGGGCTAGCCTGCGAAGGAAGTTGCCCAGGTTGTATGCCAAGGCGAACAGGTGCAGCCAAAGTGACCGTTGTACGCTGTGCCTTCCTGAGCACCGTAGGTCTCACTGACAGAACTATCCAAATCCAGAATCAATTCGCGAATCGGTTTGCGCTCACGGACGCGGTCAATCCACTTGCCCGACAAGTCCATCAGGGCATCCATATGATACGGGTCAGTCAAGACCTCGGTCTCGAAGCGACCCATGTGGCTGCGGGAAGCCTCGCTACGATGTTTGGCCCGCCCGCCAACGACGTGACGCATCGCAGGGTCCACGCTCAGCCGTTCGGCGTCGTTCGTATCTTCATAGCCAGCCAAGCGACTGAACACGGACTGACGCAGAGAGGCCGTTAGTGTGTGCTGCGTATTCTCCCCGGTCCGCCAATCGTCGAAGATGTCCTCCACCATCACGGTCAATCCCAATACGTCATCCAATTCCCGGTACGCCAGCAGTCCCGCATCGCTCGTAACTTTGGAACCATGAAATTCCAGCTTCAGACTTCGGTCAAAATCGACGCGTAACGCGGCCTTTTTCGTTTCACCCATTGGATTCCCCGCTATCTTGTGCCATCGCCCCGACAACACCCTGTGTTCATAGGGTTAAACGATGCCGGCGGATCTGAAGATGACTCTTCCAAATGGGAAATCCGGGCTTAGGACATATGTGGCTGTCAAGAAGGACAGGCCCCCCGCGTCGCAGGATAGGCGGGAGACGAGCGCCAGCGGCCTGGCTAACCGTCTCGTTACTCACGCAATTGCTTTCTGGAGCGGCCCCTGGTTATGCAACTTTGTGGGCGGTATTGGGTATTGTGAGTGGGGTGTTCGGACTTTTAGGGTATTTCGTATCGGATATTTCGAATGAGGGCACTGAGAGCGAGAATTGGGGTTATAGTACGGAAGGGCCTGTTTCTGTAGATAAATCACAGAAATCCAAAGAGGCCCGCGGATGATTTTTTACGTCAAATTGTAAAAAATTTGACATAGGGAACATCCGACGATATAATCCCTACAAAGTGTGCAAACTAATAATTTTATCTTGCACCGTTGGAGACACGGGGGATCTTTTAGTCTCTTTCGTCAAGCGTTTATATCGAATCAATCTCGTATCCACCAGGAGGTTTTTCACCGGTGACCGACCGCGACCATAAAGCTTTCACAACTTTTGAAGCAGCGAAGATCTGCCACGTAACCCATCACAGTATCAAGAACTGGATTAAGCAGGGCCTTATCAAGGCTTCGCGTACTCCGGGCGGTCACTACCGCATCCTTGAGAATGATTTGGATTCCTTCCGGGACGAATATGATATGTTCCCCAAAGAGAAGGACGATGTTCGACGCAGGGTGATGGTGGTAGATGATGATCCCGACGCGCTGGCGATGATGGATAAGATTCTCACGGACGAAGGCGTAGAGCTTGTGAAGGTCAGCAATGCGACGGAAGTAGGGCTCAAGGCGGCACAGTTGCTGCCGGACCTGATTCTGCTGGACTTCCTTATGCCGGAGATCAACGGATTTGACGTGTGCAAGGCTTTGCGCGACAATGACCTGACGCGCAACATCCCGATTATGGCGGTGACGTGCCTGATCAAAGAGCAAGATATTGAACGAATCTTCGCGAGCGGCGCAGACGAGTATCTGGCCAAGCCTTTCAAAGTCAATCAACTGCTGGGCAAAGTCCGAGACTTGATAGGAAAGGGCCGTACTGTCGAGTAGGTCCTCCCCATAGCGGATGAGTGTTAAAGGCCCACGTTCCGGAATCGAATGGAAAATCCTGACTTCAATTCTTTGGGTCGGGATTTTGCCCATGACCCTCGCGCTGATTGTGGGTTACCTCACCGTCCGCAGTGGTCGAAGCAGTAGCACCCTCGAAACGCTCCACACCTCTGTCAACGAGACCGCCAAATGGCTCGGGCTATCTTCCAGGTATCGGTTAGAAGAAGCCGCTGTCCGGGTGACGGAAGATGAAATCATCCGCACGTTGACGGAACTCCCTCCTGATCTCTCTACACCGGACGGCGCTCGTCAACGCGAAGTCCTCAATGAAGAATTCCGTGCGCACTACGCCGCATACTCTCTCAGCAGCGGGGACTTTGGTCCGGTCCACTTCTCGGTATACGACACGAGTAACCAGCTCGTGGTTAGCACGAATGAGGATTCGGCGCGAACACCGCTTCCCGAGCCGTGGACGTCCGATCTCGCGAGCGCCCAGTTCGTAACGTACCGCTATTCAACTTCGGCAAGGCGGTATGAAGGAATTATCGTCGCCCCTATTCTCGACCCCAAGAGCGAAGCGAGACTTGGGTACTTGTCTATCGTTTCTGGCGCTGGCTCACAGTTGCGCCACGCTGCTGGGGTGGATGGCGAAAAAAGCGGCTCCCATGATTTCCACCAGTTTATATTCAAAAACTCTTCGTCTGAGATGTTTACCCTTTACTTTGAATCCGGGGATCGCGGTTCTACCGGTCCCGCTTCCGTTATTTTCAAAATAGATGATCGCCTGGCGGCCGCGATTCTTGAGAGTGACTCCGAGGGTTATGGCACCTTAAGGGCGCGACACTATGGCCTGAATGGCGGTGATGAAGGCGCACGAATTTTTGACCGGAACGGTGGTCAAGAAGATGTTGCCGCCGAGGATATCACCCGCGACGATGTGCTTATCGCGTTTAAGAAGATTCCAGGGATGGAGAGCGAGGGGCTCTCGTATCTGGTAGCGGGGCGTCCGGCTTCGGAAGTGTACAGCGGGTTGAACCGCGGCGCGATGCTCGCGCTTCTGGCGTGTGTGTTGTTTATTGCCTTCCTATGCGTAAACGCCTATCGGGATGTTCACAATAACATTGTACGGCCCATTTCGCTGCTGAACGAAGGGGCTCAGATCGTCCGGCAGGGCGACTTTGACTTAAAACTAAAAATCGGAACGGGGGACGAAATCGAGGAACTGGCGTCGTCGTTCAACCAGATGGCCCTGGAACTCAAACGAAACATCCGCCAGTTGGAAGAATCGGAGGAGAGCTACCGCAGTTTGGTAACGTCGATGCGCGACGGGATCTATCAAACGGATCAAAACGGGGTTATTACTTTCTTGAATCCGGCGGGGGTAAAAATTCTTGGTTATCCGAGTGCGGATGAAGCGCTGGGCCAGGACGCAGGAAGCCTTATTCAAGGCGTATTGGCGTCGGAAGACTCCTCCGAGATCCTGGAGGGGGGCCTGTCGGGAGAACGCTCGCGCTTGTGGATGCGGCGCTGGGACGGTCGGCAGATTTGCGCTGAGGTATCTCACAACCGTGTGCTGGATGACGACGCCCAATTGGTTGGAGTCGAGGGTACGTTTCGCGACGTGACCCGGAGTGTGCGGCTTGAGGAAGAGGCCCGGGAACGATCGGAGCGAATCAGTGTTATCAACCAAATCGCGAATGCCATCAATTCCAGCCTTGAGGCGGGCCGCCTCTACGAGAGCTTGGTCGCGGAATTAAGGAAACTCCTGGACTTCGATTATGCGGCGGTGGCGCTGCTGAGTGAATCCGGCGATGTTTTTGAGGGTCGGCAACTGTGGCCCGACCGGGAGGTGCATCCAGGGCATACGTTTGTGCTCGATGGGGAGACCTCGTGCTCGGCCTGGGTGGCCCGGGAGGAGCGCTGCCTGGTGGTGGACGATGTACGCGCTGATCATTGCCAGTTTGCGCCGCAATTCCCCGACGAGGTGCAAAGCTGCCTTTGTGTGCCGCTCTATGCGACGGGGCGGATTATCGGGACGCTCAACCTGGGAAATTTCTCGCCGGGCGCGTATTCGGTTCACGATGTGGAGGTGAGTGAGCAGATGGCTCCGCATCTGGCCGTGGCGATTCGAAATGCCCAGATGTTGGTGAACCTGCAGATCTCGCTGGAGGAGGTGACGCGGGGCCGGCAGAAGCTGCACTTAGCGAATGAGGAGCTGAAAACGCTGGATGAATTGAAGACGAATCTCCTGTCGAATGTTTCTCACGAACTGCGCACCCCGCTTGTTTCCGTCATGGGCTATACGGATATGATGATCAACGGGAAGGCGGGCCCGATCAACAACACGCAGCGGGAATTTCTCGGCATCAGTTTGCGGAATGTGGAGAAACTGGTCACGCTCATCGAGAACCTTTTGGATTTCTCGCGGCTGCACCGGGGCGATGAGCGGCTGGTCTTTGATACCTTCGATTTGCTGGATTGCGCGCGCACGAGCATTCAGGTGGTGCAGCCCGTTTCGGACGGCCGGGAGATGGAAATCGAATTGCTGGCGCCCGATACGCCCGTCCTGGTGGAGGGAGACAAGGGAAAAATCGGACAGGTATTCAACAACCTGCTGTCGAATGCGGTGAAATTCAACGGGAACGGTGGCACCGTGACTGTTGAGATACGCTTGGGCGATGGCTGGGTGGAAGTGGTCGTGAGCGATTCAGGAATTGGAATTCCGAAGGAAGCCTTGGAAAAGGTGTTCACCCGCTTTTATCAGTATGACGCGTCGTCAACACGAAAGTATGGCGGCACAGGGATCGGGCTTTCGATTGCGCAAGATATTGTTCGTCTTCACGGGGGCACCATTTCGGCGGCAAGCGAATTGGGCAAAGGAAGCACGTTCCGCTTCCGACTGAATCTAGCCTCGTTTCCCAAGGGGGGTGACACTGCGCCGCTACAAGCCGAGCCCGAGCCGGAGGAAACGCATCTTCTCATCCAACTGGTGTCGCAGGATCGCTCCCTGAGTGTTCAAATGAGAAACATCCTCGCGACGGAGGGGATGGATATGATTCACGCATCGTCGGCGGAGAATGCGGCTGCGCTCGCGAAAAAACACAGCCCGGACTGCGTGATCGTGGATCTGAATGTGATGGAACGAATGGGGCCCATGCTGGATACCTTAGTCGAAAATACCGTGACGGGGGCTCTGCCGATCATCTTGCTCACGAATGAAGACGATGTGTGGGAGAAGTATCGCTCGGTGGCAGCAGCACGGGTGCGGCGAAGCTTTCGCAAGAGCAGTTTGTTGAGCGGCATTCATCACGCGCTGAGTCAAGCGGTCGATTCGGGCCCGCCGGTAGGCGATAAAATCCTCTGCGTGGATGATGACGAGGAAATTCTGGCGTTTATGGCCACGTGCCTTAGCGATGAAGGGTTTATCGTGGACTGTTGTGGGACGGGCGAAGAGGCGCTGGTGATCGCGCAATCCCGTGAGTACGGATTGGTGTTGCTGGATATCGCGATGCCGGGAATGGATGGATGGGAAACCTGTAAGGGAATTAAGGCGACGCCGGAGTTGACGGGCGTCAAGATTTACATGGTGACCGCAAAGCCCATTGACCACAATAACGCCAAGCTGGCGGAAAGTGGCGCGGACGGATTCTTGCTGAAGCCATTCCGTCCGGAAGATCTGGTACAGCTTGTGCATGGCCTCGAAATTCGCACCATGGCGCACGAAGCCTAATTCAGGGCGATTCCGGGGTTGAGTCTGAACAACAAATTACCTCTCCGCGTTGAAAATCACTTCAATTATTCATTGCGGAGGCTCGGGGATCGCGTAAAGGTTTTCTTGCGACCGCGAAGATGGACAGACCGAAGGGGAGGTTGACGTGGCGGAGGACGAGGCGTTCGGCGCGCAGGATGGTTTGAAAGAGGGTATTGGCTAGTTTCCCCGGCGAGGATTCGAGGTCGGAGCCATCGCGCGGGCGCACCTTTCCCCAGAGGCGGACGGCGGCGGCGGCAGGAAAAAGCAGGGTGTCCCAATAGGTGACGCGTTCCGTCTTGAACCCGGCTGCCTTCAAGAGGCTCTTGATTTCTCCGCGTGTGAAGCGGGTGTCGGTATGGATAGCGCGGTCGTGGGAGGACCGCAGCCAGTCGTAAGCGGGCACGTTGATGAGCAACAGACCGCCTGGCTTCAGGACGCGGTACGCTTCGCGCAGTGCCTCGGCTTTGTCGGAAACGGCGGCGTGGTAGAGGACGTCCATCATGAGCACGGCGTCAAATTGTTCGGCCGCCAAGGGGATGGCGTTTGCTGAGCCTCGGGCGAGTTGCTGGATACTTCGCGCGCGGCAGAGGGCCAGGGCTTGACCGCTGATGTCTATTCCGGCAATGTCGTAGCGCTCGGACAGCATGGCCATGTTCGCCCCAGTGCCGCACCCTATATCGAGAAACCGGGAACCCTCTGGCGGGCCGTAGTCGCTGAGGGCGCTGCCGATCATCTTGCGCAATCCCTCGTACCACCAGTGCCGGTCTTCGACGCGGTACATGGTCTCGTATTCTTTGGGATTCATCTTCTGGAAGTCATGCCGGAAGGGCGGCGATCACTTTGGCGATTTGGCCAATGGATTCGTCCGGGAGTTCAGGGTAAATGGGGAGGGAGAGAACCTCGGCGCAGGCCTTCTCGGCGTGGGGAAACGTGCCGGGTGCATAGCCCAACCCAAGGTACGCTGGTTGCAGGTGGATGGGAATGGGGTAGTGAATTTGATAGCCGACGTCCTGGGTGCGCAGATGGCCCGCAAGTTGGTTTCGGTTTGCGGATCGTATAGCGAAGATGTGGTAGCAATGCTCGGCCCATGGAGCTTCTTCAGGTGGCTCGACGGAGCTGTCCAGCAGGGCTTCTGTATACAACGAAGCCAGATGCCTGCGACTGTTGGTCCATTCGCCGAGGTGTGGGAGTTTGGCGCGAAGGACGGCGGCCTGGATTTCGTCGAGGCGGCTGTTGAACCCTCCTAAGGTGTGGGTGTACCGCTGTTCTTCGCCGTAGTTTCGAAGTTTCTTTAGGGTAGCCGCTACCTCTTCGTCTGCGGTGACGACCGCGCCGCCATCTCCGTACGCGCCGAGGTTTTTGCTGGGGTAGAAGCTAAAAGCGGCCGCCTCCCCAAAGGTCCCGCACCGCTTACCTTTGTAGGTCGCGCCGTGGGCTTGGGCACAGTCTTCGACCACCTTCAACCCATGGTTGCGGGCAACTTCCAGGATGGGATCCATGTCGCACGGATGGCCGTAGAGGTGGACGGGAACGATGGCCTTCGTGTCCTCGGTGATGGCCTCGGCGAGCGCGTCTGGGTCCAACGTAAAGGTGTCTGGGTCGATGTCTACGAGGCGGGGGCGCGCGCCGGTTGACGCGATTCCCGCTACGGTGGGGA
Organism: Candidatus Hydrogenedentota bacterium; assembly: GCA_029937645.1. Classification (GTDB taxonomy): domain Bacteria; phylum Hydrogenedentota; class Hydrogenedentia; order Hydrogenedentales; genus JAPYPO01. The sequence continues at coordinate 6,361 of JAPYPO010000067.1, read as the reverse complement.
CGCAGGTGTTGGCGGCGGTGATGACTTCCGCGCCTTCCCCCACGCCGAGCGCGCGTAGTGCCAGGTGTATGGCGTCGGTGCCTGAACCCACGCCCACGCAATGGTCGGTTTCGAGAAAGGCGGCAAACTCGGATTCGAAGGCGTCGAGTTCTTCGCCGAGGATGTACCAGGCCCGATTCAGCACGCGGTCGATGGCCTGTCGCGTCTGTTCGCCGATGGCTTCGTATTGCGCCTGGAGGTCGACGAATGGAATCACTTTGATTGGGTTTCTTTGTTCAGGCCGAGCTTGCGCAGGAAGACTTCCCTGACCCAGAGCCCGCTGAGATTCCAGACGACGCGGGCGATGCGTGGAAAGTTGAAGAATTGCGACTTGCCGTGGGCGCGCTGGTAGTGGTGTACGGGCACCTCGATGATTCGGAATCCGGCCCGCTGAATCTTGGTCATCATCTCGGCACAGATGACGCCGCTGTTGCTTTCGAGGGTTACGGTGTCGAAGACGCTGCGCCGTATCAGTCTGAAGTCGCAGTCCACATCGCGAAGCTTGAGGCCGAATGCGAGTTTTACCGTCCAATGATAGATGCGACCTATGATGATCCGGTGAAAAGGATCGTTTCGCTCAATTTTGTAGCCTTGGACTACATCCACCTCGGACCCTGCGTGTTCGAGGAGCAATTCGAGTTCGCGGATGTCGTATTGCGCGTCGCCGTCGGTGTAGAAGATCCATTCTTTGGAGCCTGCGGCGAATCCGCTGCGGAGCGCTCCGCCGTAGCCCTTGTTGGCGGTGTGCCGGAGAATGGTGACCTCGGGAAAACGTCCCTCGATTTCTTCCAGTAGATCCAGCGTGTGGTTCGCGCTGCCGTCGTCGATAATGGTGAGCTCGTAGTCGAGGTTCAGACGCTCCGCCGTGCGCATGGTAATCAAGACCATACTGCCCATCGTGCCCCAATCGTTGTAGCAGGGGTAAAAGACGGACACTGAATATTTTTCTTCTGAATGCATGTTTAGAGACTTCGCTTCCGGTGAGGGGCCTTATTCGTAAGGGCTTCCTGCCTCACGCCTTGGTGATACTACGATATATCGGCCAAACTCTTGGGACTCTTGATGTTCGGAAATCGTAACGGGCCCGATCAAGTCGATTCGGGATATCACGATGTCGTACCCGGCCTCCGCCCGTTCCTCGTTTTCGACAAGTTCAATGTGCCTGTTCGCAAAGAAATCGCCGCTTCGTTCCACGGGCCAATAAGTCGTTGCGACCGATGCAGACTCCGGCAATCCCTTCAGGTACTCCGCAAGGGCCAGATCATCTGCCGTCTCGTCGTGGAAGTATACACGCTGGAATTGTTCGGTGGTGCGGATGCACGCGCCGAGGAGTATGGCGACGATGGCGACGCCTGCCGCCGCGCGGACTCGAACGCGGACTTGGCTGTCGGCGATACAATGGATAGCGCGCACGAGAAGGGGCCCGGCGAAGAGGCCCCCGACAGCGGCGGTGTACCACATGTACCTCGGAATGCTGCCGGGTGTGAAGAAAACCCACCAAAAGGCGAAGAGCGCCGCCATGAGTAGAAGCACGATGCTCGGGGGGTCGTATCGACTGCCTAAGAGGAAGCGGCCGCAGTAGAGAACGGCTCCGATGATCGCCGCCGAGGTCAGGGGCTGATCGATGACCCAGGCGAACCCAGCGTCGGCGCTTTGCATTCCGAACATGAGGTAGTGGCGGTAGTAGAGGAGGGTTGAACCGGTGCTGGATGTCTCGTCTCGGAATAGAAACTGGACGACACTCCATGCTGCGAGGGTGGCCAGCAGCCCGGCTCCGGGCGCGGCGATGTGGGGCCACTTTAACTTGCGGTGCGTTAGGCGATCGTATAGCCACGCCCCAAGGACGGCGAAGACGGTAAGAAGGATGAATGTCTTGGCGAGCGCGGCGAGGCCGAAAAATACTCCGCTTACCAGGGCCAAACGTGTGGGGTGTTCGGCTTGGATGGAGCGTCTCCAGCAGAGGAGGCCGGCCAGAATAAAGGCAAGCGCAGGTACTTCTCCGTAGAGAGAGCGGCTGAGGTATACCGTGCCGAATGACATGAGTAGGAGGAAGACGCTTGCCACGCCGGCGGCCGCACCGAACACCGGGGCGAGGAAGAAGTAGGACAACCCGCACAGGGCAAGGCCGAACGCCGCCGTGACGATGCGGGCGCTGCGAAGGCGCGCGGCGCCACCGGCTTTGAACGTGGCGGCGACGGGCAGGATAACGGACGGGCCGACTGAATCGTAGATGTCGAAACGTATATAGCCGATGTGCGGGTTGCCGGAGGCATACTCGCCGTTTTCCGCGAGGTTACGGGCGACAATAAGGTGATGGAGTTCGTCGGGCGCGGCCCAAGGATAGGCCTCAAGATTCGGCACGAGGAGGATGAGGGCTAAGGGAAGGGGCGAGAGTAGCCAGAGTAGGGAGGATTTTTTGGGATGCTTGGGCGACACTTCTAGCGGGGTATCTTGCGAGTCTCGCCGTGAAACCCAGCGGATGGCCGCAACGCTGACGAGAGCTAGGATGGCGAACAATACGGCCTTAATGGCGAGCCTCGAATAAAATCCAGGCTCTTCCTGAAAGCCGAGCGTGTACATGCGAAACCACAGTATGCCCTGAGCAACCGCCGCGAACGAGGAGCAGGTAAATGTCGCCAGGAAAATGAGAAGGGGCGCGGTTGTCCACAGCGAGAGAGTGGAAGGCCTATCTTTCAAATCACCCGGTGTCACGTCTTGTCCCCCCTCCTTCCTGTGCGGTGTGGGAAGTCGAGTATATCAATGGACGGGAGGGACAAGGAAGGGCAGACGACGAGAAGGAAGGACGACTGCCCGCGCGCTCCGAGGTACGCCCGTAGACGTATTGCCTATCCGTCAGCCCCTTAGGTCGGCCGCTCGGTCACGGGAATTCCAGCGGTCTCGGGCAATGTCGTCTTCTGTCCGCCTTCAGATTCTCCACGAAGGAGCGCTCCAGAACTTTCGTACGGGTAGATCACCGGCGCGTGGTTTTGCATAAGCCCGCCCGTGTCCGCCGTGGGCCCGTAGGTGCTGTGGAGGTCGCGGTTGAGTACGCGCAGCAACGCGGTTTGTTGGCCACGGTGATGCGCTGTATGAGCGATACGGCGTACCACGACCCAAGCGTGCGTTCGACGCTCTTCAAAGAAGGAGCCGACCTCGGGCCACCATTCCTCCGGTTTCGCGGCCAACCCACGTAGTCGTGCAGTCGCGTTGCGGTGATACATCCGGATGAAATTGAGTCTTGACTCGTTTGAGGGTAGCGGATTATCCGTCACTTGAATGCCGAGCATTTGGGAAAACCATAGATTCTCGCTAACGCTCTGGTGGACCATTTGTTCAAGCAAATTGCGTCCGCGATAATCGGTCGCGTTCAGGCGTATAAGCAAGTCCTCATCCCCGAACATCGCCCAGACACTGAGTACTTTCTCAATCTCGGTTTGATAGGTATCGATTAAGAATTGGTAGACCATGGGCGCGCACTCCTATTGGGGCTTCAGATTATAGTATTTTTCCCGATCCACCTAGAGCGTTTTAACTTCCGTCTCAAGTTCCGCAATGCGTTCATGGAGTCCGCGCACCCGCGAATCCAACTCCGCTTCAGAGAAGCGCGGGGCGATGTGTTGGGGACAATTCACATCCCAGACTTCAACGGTGATTGCGATTGCGCGCTCGGGCTTGGCCCCATACGCCTCGTCGGTCAAGGCATCGAGCAACGCGTCGTCGCCCTCGATTACGCGCGCACGTCCCCAGATCTTGATGCGGCGGCGGTTGGGGTAGTCCATCAGGAAGAGGGAGACCTGGTCATTCTCCGAGAGATTCCCCGCACTGATGTACTGCCGGTTGCCGCCAAAGTCCGCGAACGCCAGGGTCGATTCGTCCAGTACGCGTAAAAAACCTGGGGGTCCGCCGCGATGCTGGATATACGGCTGTCCGTCTGCGGACGCGGTCGCCAGATAGAAGGAATCACGTTCGCCGATAAACTCCTCCAATTCGGGCGTAATGCTCGAAGACCAGCCAACTCCTTCTTCCATTCTCTGGTAGGAATCCCTTGACCCCAATCGAGACTGGATCGACTTAACCGCTGGCGTAAACGCGATGTCGCTCGTATGCCTTTTCATGTCGATTCTCCTTGAGACCGGATTTCGCGTTTGCTGAAGGGCGATGTGAGTTAGGCTACTTCACTTTTCGATTCAGAAAATTGGTCATCAGTGCAGCGATGCGATCCCCATCCTCTTCGAGCGCGAAGTGGCCGGTATCCAGAATGTGGATCTCAAGATCTTTTAGATCGCGCTTGTAGGGGTGGGCGCCCGGTTCCGGAAAAATAACGTCGTTCTTGCCCCAAACGATAAGCGTCGGAGGCTGGTGGGTGCGCAGGTATTCCTGCCAATGCGGATAGAGTGGCGGATTACTCCCGTAGGAATAGAACATGGCCAACTGGATTTCCTGATTTCCTTCGCGGTCCAGCAACGGCTGATCCACATTCCAGTTGTCGGGGCTAATCGCCTCGGGATTCCGCGTGCCGTTCGTGTACTGCCAGCGCGTCGCTTCAATTGTAAACAGGCTCCGCAACGCGTCCCCGTTTTTCTTGCTACGCTCTTTCCAGTAAGCCTTGAGAGGGTCCCAAAATTCCTGCAGGCCTTCGTCGTAGGCGTTGCCGTTCTGGATGACCAACGACTGCACGCGTTCGGGGTGGGCGGTCGCCAGGCGAAACCCGATGGGAGCGCCGTAGTCCATCAGGTACATGCTGTAGCGGTCGAGCCCAATTTCGTTCGTAAACACCTCAACTAACTTGGCGATGTGGTCGAAGCTGTAGTCGAATTTCTCGACGCTTGGCGCGGAGCTGTTCCCGTAACCCGGATAATCCGGAGCGACAACGTGGTAGCTTTTGGCCAGCGCCGGAATGAGATTCCGGAACATGTGCGAAGAGGTCGGGAATCCGTGAAGCAATAGGACCGTGGGCGCTTCCGGGTCTCCAGCTTCCCGGTAGAAGATGTCCAGCTCTTCAATCACGACGGTCTTATAACGGACGCCTTCCGCTGCGGTATCGTTGGCATCTGCACTCGTGCCAAAGTGAGTCAAGAACGAAACCGTCATCATTGCAAACAAGAGGCTCTTAGCTGTGTTGGAGTTCATGGCGAATTTTCCTTTCGGCAGTTGTTGAGTTGGCAACATTGCGTTGACTTACGCCATCGCAAGAGCCGGACTAAATCGGTTTTGAATGACAACTTCTTCTTTGAGTAATTGGCCGCCGCGCGGCTGTGCTTCACCCACGGCTTTACCGATGCTTATCATCATCCCAATGACGTGGTCTTCAGGAAGCTCGATAATCTCCGCGACGGCATTGGGGTCGAATCCAATCATGGGGAGGTTACTTCGCCGATACGGCGAGAGGCTCGGCAATCGGGAAGTCGTTCGGCGTTTCAGCGACGTGATTGAAATAGTTTCGGAAAATGTTGAGCACGACATGCCCAACGATTTCTGTGATCTCGGCATCGCCGTAGCCGGCGCTTCGGACCTTCTCAAGATCCTCGTCGTCGACCCAACCGCGTTTCTCGACGACGCTATTCGCGAAGTGAAGCGCCGCGTCCTCCCGACTGTCGTTCGAACGCCCTTGACGGGCGTCCAGAATTTGGTCCCGGTTCAGCCCCTGCATTTTTCCGACTGCGGTGTGCGCTGCCATGCAGTACTCGCACCCATTTGTCTCGGCCACGGCCAACGCAATTTGTTCGCTTAGCTTGGTGCCGAGCGTGCCTTCGTTGAGGCCGTCGTTGAGTCCGAGGTAGCCCTGTAGGACGGCTGGTGAATTCGCGAATACGCGAAAGAGATTCGGGGTCATCCCTAACTTTTTCTACACGCCGTCCAACAGTTCCTTCTGCTTTCCTTCGGCCTGCTGTGAGTCGATCAAGTTGAGTCTGCTCATTATTCTTCTCCTTTTTGGGCCGCGCCGTGGAGGCATTGACCCGTTTCGAGTTCTTTTTATCGAAGTCGCTGATTCAATTGTTAGTTGATAAATACAAGGCTCGTGCCAAGAACCAATAGCGTTGTAAATATCGTCAGCCACATACCTTGCAGGGAATTTAGCAGTTTCTATATAGACACGAAATATCGTTATTTACGAAATGTCATTCTGTATTTACGAAGTTTCGTATATACTGTAGCTTCACAAGCTCAACATGAGGGGTAGGCCATGGACGCTGCCGCACTTCAACCCGTTTTACTCTCGCTTGCTAACGAGCGCTCTATCGAGGGTGTGCTCAAGGGTATCGTCGAGTCGCTCGCGGCCCAGGAGGGTTCGGCCTTAGCCCGGATCTGGATGGTTGAGCAA
>JAPYPO010000625.1 GCA_029937645.1 Candidatus Hydrogenedentota bacterium | reverse complement strand
AATCGATGCCGGCGGATCTCAAGATGACTCTTCCAAATGGGAAATCCGGGTCCAATTCTATTCGGGTAGTTTGGACGCGCTGTTAACCTGTCGGAGGGGGCTTCCATATGTTCACGCGTACGCGTGCTTGTTTACATCGCAACGGGCGCATAAGAAAACGTGCCACAGGATTTGAATAGTGCGCAGTGGCCGAGAAAATGATCGGATGTTGAGCGCAGCTATGTGCGGGTTTTTCATCCTCCTTGGCGCGTTCGCTGTTTGGATGATCCTTACACCTCCCCCCGTGAATTTCACGGACTCCGTGCGGCCAGTTAACAACGAGCCCATCGGGCTAAATTATACGACAGGAGGCAACAAGCTAATCCTGCCCCCGAGAGAGTCCAAGAATCCGGAGCGAGCTCGGCTGGTCCAAGGCGAGTTTCTGCTGGCTATGAGCGTAGCCTTCGCGGCGCTCGGCGCTATCATGTGGGCCGGGAGCAGGAGCGACTCAAAAACAAGATAAGGGGTTAGGTTGACTCGTCTAGCAAGACCAAAGTCCTGGTGGGCGCGACGGGCCGTGCGGGAGTAGGACAACTGGCAAATCTGGGCTGGGGAATTTTGCGCTTTCAGCGTAAACTGCCGAAGGGTAACGGCAAAGAGGGGTTTCTGAAAATTTCAGCGGCAGCAACGGAACTGTACCCCTCAGAAGCCTCTACAATTCGACCTCAATAAAATGAGGCCCCGGTTCTGTGTACGCCGCTTGGAGTTGGTCGTATAGTTCTTCCGCGTTCGCCGGTTTCGTTGCAGGCACCCCAAGGCTTTTCGCCAAGCCCACCCAGTCGATGGAGGGGTTCGTCAGGTCCGTTAGCGAAGTCGCCATGGGGCCCGGTTTATTGATGCCCGCGCGCGCGAGTTCCACGTTGAGGATTTGGTACTTGCGGTTCGAGAAGACGAGGTTGGTCACGTTGAGCCCTTCGCGGGCCTGCGTCCAGAGCGCCTGCGGCGTGTACATGCCGCCCCCGTCGCCTTGCAGCGCGAGAACAGGTTGGTCAGGACACGCGACCGCCGCGCCGGTCGCCGTCGGGAAGCCCCAGCCGATGCCGCCGCCCGTAAGATACATCGAGGTATGCGGCGCGCAGGTTTGGGTCAAATAATACGCCGGGCCGCCGGAGGTGAGCGATTCATCCGCGATGATGGCGTTTTCCGGGAGGGTCGCGGCGATGGCTTGCCCGCAGGTCTTAGTCGTCAACGCGCCCGAAGGCTTCGACGCGACCTTCAATTCCGTCCGAGCGCCCGCGTCGGCAGCCGCGCCGAGCGCTTCCGCCAAGGCCTCAAGGTATGGCACAGGATTCACATCCACCGAAGCCAATTCAATGACCTCACACCCTTCCGGCACGACGGAACTCGGATACTCTTTGTACTTAAAGAGCGACATCGGCGGCAGCGTGCCCACCAAGATGATGGTCCGGAATCCCTTGAGCTTCTCGATCACCATTTCGGGAAAATACGGGATGCGTTCGACCGGCGGTACGCCCGCGCCCCGGTCAATCCGCCCCGGAGAACATTCAGACAAAACGCGGCAACCCGTGACGTCGGCGACGCGGTGCGCCGCGATGAGTCCTTCCTTGTAGAGCCCCTGCCCCGACATCAGTAGGGCTACCGGGCCATCGCCGCGCAAAGCCTCGACGCAGCGCTTGACCGCAGCCTCATCAACCGGCGTGGGGGAAATGCTGGGCAACGCGGCAGGTCCCGTCGCGCAGGGATCGCGCATAACATCGGCCGGCGTAATCAAAGTCGCGATTCTTCCCGGAGGCCCCGTCGCCACCGCAATAGCCTCCGCCATATCCGCCGCGATAGCGTCCGTCGATGCGCTCGTTCGAACCCAGTCAGAAACAGGCGCGGCCATCGTCTCGATATCCGAAGTTAGCGCCGAGTTATACGGTAGGTGCTCCGCCGGATGATCGCCGACGAGATTAATCATTGCGCTCTGAGCGCGCCGCGCGTTGTGTATATTCGCGATACCATTACCCAGCCCCACGCCCAGATGCAGCAACGTCATCGCGGGCCGTCCCGTCATCCGCGCATAGCCGTCGGCCATCCCCGTCACAACCCCCTCGAACAGCCCAAGAACCGTCCGAGCGCCATTCGTCGTATCCAGAGCCGCGACCACATCCATCTCCGTCGTCCCCGGGTTCGCAAAACAGGTATCGACTCCCGCGTCGAGGGCAGTCTGTAAGAGGGCTTCCGCACCAGTCATGATGATTCCGTTTCCTTGTCGTTGTTTCGCCGTTGGGATGAGGATGGATTATAGAACGTTGCGTCGGGAAAACACACTTGGCCCCGCTTATGCCAGAGCAGCAGCCCGAGGCTAATCTTGGCGATTCAGCATCATTCCCTGATTCTCATTCCATCGTCCCAAATCCGTCCCCGACCAGTTTGATTACTTAGCTCTCTGT
>JAPYPO010000624.1 GCA_029937645.1 Candidatus Hydrogenedentota bacterium | reverse complement strand
ACGTCGTGAGCCGCACCAACTGGCTCTTCATCCGCCTGTACTCGGGGCTTGTAAAATTAACCCATCCAACGTGAAATCGGTGGCTTCTCCAAACTTCGCGAGGCCGAAGTCCGCCACCTTGACCGTTAAGGTGCCGCGCTCGATGAGAATGTTCGCCGGCTTCACATCACGATGGAGAATCCCCTGGGTATGGGCCTCGTGGAGCGCGTCGGCGCATTGAGCGGTGATCGAGAGCGCGTCACGAACGGGGAGACCATCCGGGTTTTCCTCGATCAGTTGCTCGGCGTTACCCTCGACCATCTCCAGCGCAAAATAGAATTGACCCCGATGCTCACCCCAATGATGGATATCGACGATCCCCGGGTGCTTGCTCAGCGTCGCTATCACTTTCGCTTCCCGCTGGAACAGGGTGCGCGCTGCGCCGTCTACGGTGTTGCGTAAGAACTTTATCGCAACACTGCGGCCCAGGGCTTCGTCGATAGCTTTGTAGACACTTCCGAAACCGCCTACGCCCAATATGCCGGTAATGCGGTAATTTCCAAGGACGACCCCGATAAGGGGATCTTCGGGTTCGACATCCGGGAGGGGTCCGGACGCAGCGACCGTATCATCAGTGATATGCGTTTCCGCATCTCTACTCGATTGCGTGGGCTCTTTAGGATCCATATCCTCACCTCGACGCGATTACGAACCGCCTGTGCGGCGGATTACACTGCTCGCTGATAATCTACGGGGCCACATCACAGATACTGCGTGTCGCCAAAATCAGCCTGGCACAACGGTACTTCAGATACCGAAACAGTCGACGCTTTACGCCGAAAAAAATCAGTTCGAGCCCCTCTACCCCTATCAACGCGTTCAATCTGTGACAGTAACTTAGCAAGCCACCTCAATTCAACTCCAAAACGCGTTCCGTGAACAATGATACCCTTGCACTCTCCGCGACTCCGATGTACTATGAATGCGCTTAACCTGGCGTAGACGTGACCGCGCCGCTACCGGGATTCAAAAATAACGAAGGGTGTTAACGATGATGAGATCAAATAACTTGTACGTGCGAGGCTTCGCGATTGTGATGGGTTTTTTCATGATTCTGGTGGCAATCGGGGGGGTGCAAGAGTCCGAGGCCCAGTTATTCAAGAAGAAGGATAAGGAGAACAAACTCGACAAAGATGCCGACGGAGTCAGCGGCGATGAACAGCAGGCCGAGGCGGGATCCTATACCGGGCCCAAGAAGATAATCGCAGTGAGTAGCTTCAAGAGTGGTGGTCAGATCGCGTATGACACGGGCGCGGCCTTGTCTGCCATGTTGTCAGAGTCGCTCATGGCTACCGGCAAGTTTATCGTCGTCGAACGAACCGAGGTAGATAGCCTTTTGGGCGAACAAAACCTCGGCGCCGACGGCCGGACCACATCGCAGACTGCCGCAAAAATGGGTAACATGCTTGGCACGAGCATCCTGGTGATGGGGACGGTCACGCAATTCGAATCGAACGCGGCCAGCAGCAGCGGCGGCGTCGGATTCAAGGGCGTTCGGGTCGGGGGCGGAAAAACAACGGCGTATGTCAAGATCAACATTCGATTGGTGGATACCTCCACAGGCCGTATCCTCTCGACGCACAACGCCGATGGCACCGCGACTGGAAAGAGCAAGTCAGGCGGCGCCAATATCGGCGGCGCGAGCATCTCCGGCTCTCAGTCCAAGCAGACGCCCATCGGACAGGCCGCCCAGGACGCAATCGACCAAGCGGTTAAACACTTGGGCGAAAATATGAAAGACGTACCATTTATGGCGAAAGTCGCCGATATCAGTGGAGCCGATATCTACATCAACGCCGGTTCGTTGCGCAACATGCAACCCGGTATGGTTTTGAAGGCCTACAAGACGGTTAAGGAAATCACCGATCCCGATACCGGCCTCGCGCTGGACGTCATCGAGTAGGAAACCGGGGCAGTCGAAATCGTGTCGGTGAGAGAAAAGCTGTCCATAGCCAAGAAGACCAGCGGCTCAATCGTCAAGCTCCAGACGCTTCGAATGGATTAACACAGACACCGTGGAAGTGCCCCTGCAAGGACCGCCTCCCGTTTGCGGCGCTTTATGGATTGACAGCGCACCCGTCTCCGGCGGTGTGGGTGGCTTGACCTTGCTGACTCTTGTTATGGGTCAGACACCCCATTACACAAACTGAAGGAGATTGCTGCGGTCGCTTGCGCTTCCTCCTAGGAAACTCTCATGATCTCATGGCTGCTTTTCGGTCAAGTGAATAGATGTGGGACCGCCGCCCTCGGCGGTCTTTCGCAGCCTGAAAGTCATTGCATCTCGCATGACCGCCGAGGGCGGCGGTCCCACATTCAGGTGCTTTCATTTAATCTGATATTCTTCCAGAATTCGGCCCAGGTACGGGGATGATGTGCTGTTAAGGATACAAATCCCCACAGTCTTGGAT
>JAPYPO010000623.1 GCA_029937645.1 Candidatus Hydrogenedentota bacterium | reverse complement strand
GACACAGATTACTAACCGCCACCGAATAGAACTCACCCACGGAATTGTCGCCCATGAGCAGACAGCTTGGATATTTCCAGGTAATCGCGGAGCCGGTCTCGACCTGTGTCCACGAGATACGCGAATTCCGGCCCTGGCATTTACCGCGTTTCGTGACGAAATTGTAGATGCCGCCCACGCCCTCTTCATCACCTGCATACCAATTTTGCACCGTCGAATATTTGATCGATGCGTCGTCCAGGGCGATCAACTCGACAACGGCCGCGTGCAGTTGGTGCTCATCGCGCATGGGCGCCGTGCAGCCTTCGAGATAATTGACCGATGCGCCTTCCTCGGCGATGATCAGGGTCCGCTCGAACTGGCCCGTCTCTCGCGCGTTGATGCGGAAATACGTTGACAGGTCCATGGGGCACTTCACGCCTTTCGGAATATAGGCGAAGGAGCCGTCACTATATACGGCTGAATTAAGTGCGGCATAGAAGTTGTCGTTCGCCGGGACCACCGAGCCCAAATATTTTTTGATGATGTCGGGGTAGTCTTTTACGGCCTCGCTGAAGGAGCAGAAAATTATGCCCTGTTTGGCGAGGACATCCCGATGCGTGGTGGCCACGGAGACGCTATCGAAAACGGCATCGATCGCGACGCCGGCAAGGCGCTTCTGTTCGTCCAGGGGAATGCCCAGCTTTTCGAAGGTATCGATCAGCTTTGGGTCCACCTCGTCCATACTCTTGAATTCCGCCGTCTTCTTCGGCGCGGAATAGTAGCTTGATGCCTGATAGTCGATGGGGGAATATTTAAGATTGGCCCAGTGGTGCGGTTCTTCCATCGTCAGCCAGTGGGCATAGGCCTTCAGCCGCCACTTGAGCAACCACTCCGGCTCTTCCTTAATCGCGGAGAGCCGCCGGATTACATCCTCATTCAGCCCAGGAGCGAAGGTTTCCTGCTCGATGTCCGTGGACCAGCCGTACTTGTATTCCTGGCTGGCCATATCCTCGGCTTGTTTATTGCTTTTTTCGACCCGGTCGCCGGTGTAGGCTGCGCCGAGTATTTCTTGCGAACCCATGGTGTCAACTCCAAGCCAAACGGCGGTATAAGAGCACCGCTGAGGCAGAACATGAAATCGGGTCTTTGCCTCGCAAAATGCGAACGCCCGAGTAAAGATAAAACCACCTGTTAAAGATAAAACGACCGGCCAGAAACCAGCCCCGGCGTACCACCAATCGCCCCCGAAACCACCAAAGAGCCGGTGGCCTAAATCTACTAACCTGACTGCGTTACAGCCAACACGACCCCTAGGGGAATTATTCCCACGCGTCCAAACGCACAGCCAAACTAGATCCTCCCATGATACTCCGCAAAGGCGCTATCGCGCAAACCTATCTTGCGACTGGGCTGAGCGGGTGATCACGCCCTATGCTATGCTCGATTCATGCTTGAGCATCTACGCCGACTTCGTTCGTCCTGGAACACTACGGATACCGTTATCGTCGTGGGCAACACGCTCTCGTTTTTCCTCTTTCTCGGGAACTGCTGGTGGGAGTCGGTGGAAGTGACTTATGTTGCTTCCGTAGCGCCGCTCGTTGCTCAAGGACTCCGATGGCGCATGAGCGACCGTCGCATGGGCAACCAGCGCATGGGCAACCGGCTTTTGGGCGAATCCCTGGCCTTTGGCTTGTTGGTCGGCGGGCTCTGGCCCATAGGGGAGTGGGTTGTCGTCAACGGGCTTGGGTGGTGGGGTAGCTATCTGGCTGCGGGCCCTAAGATTCTGGAGACGCCGTTGTATTGTGTGCTCGTGGGATGGCTCGCCTCTACCTATTGCTACTACGTAGGAAAAAGGGCGCACGAACTCGGCTATGGCATGGCCGTCTGGGCCGTTGCCTGCGGCGGCAGCGCCTTTTTCGTCGGCATCGTGGGCGAGAACTTCCTGGTCGCGGCCCGAATGTGGGAGTATGAACCATCGGCCTGGGACTGGGGACAGGTTCCCGCGTTTGTTCCTATTTCCTATGGCATCGCGTACGGCGCCATCCCGCTGCTGCGCGCGTTTCCGGTGCTCCCGAAAACGATCCTGTTCTCAGGGCTTACCCTTATTGTCTGCGTGACGTTGGGCCTGGTTACCGGGTTTTTCCCGCGTTAGCCCGGTTCTCTCACCGGTTGGGCAATAGTCGCCGCATCCTCTTCGAGGAAGTTTGTATGGAGCGGCTTTGACCGGGGGAATCGCTTTGCTCATCCCCCGGCTACATGCCGCTGTCCCTTCGGGACAGGAGCTCTTCCCGAACATTCAGCGTGGGCATCTTCACCGTCTCGCTACGAAACACGGTGAGATAACCAGGCTAGAACGCTGCTCCTATGAAGCGTCCAGGTGTTGTGTTCCGTCTTCACCCGCTTAGTATTCTTCCATGGCTGGCGGTTCGGATTCCTTGGATGAGGACAGGACGATCTGGCTATATC
>JAPYPO010000622.1 GCA_029937645.1 Candidatus Hydrogenedentota bacterium | reverse complement strand
GCTTCAATCTCATTGGCTCCGGTCGCCGACGGGTCCATATGGGTAATCTCGGCTTGACACCTGTTCGTCCTTGGCATTGAGGACACCGGTCTCAATTGATATCAAGCCACTCTCGTCACCTATCGCTTCAGATGCGTTTGTGATGAGATTCATGACCACTTGGCGCACCTGGGAGGGATCGCAACCGATGGCCGGGAGATTCTCATCGAAGCGGTACTTCACAATGGCCATTTTCGAGTGCGAGACTTCCAGTAGTTGTGCCATTTCCCGGACGAGTGATGTTAAGTCAAGTTTTTCGATGACCAAGTTTTGTTTGCCCGAGTAGGCCAGCATTTGGTCCGTCAATTCCGTGGCGCGCCGGGACGCCGTCTGGATCTCCAGAAGATTTTCGCGACTGCTGGCTTCGGTCGACATCTCAGACAAGGCGTAGGTAACGTTGCCCCCAATGACGTGGAGGAGATTGTTAAAGTCGTGTGCGATTCCGCCAGCCATGACGCCGAGACTCTCGAGCGCTTGTGTCTGTTGCATCCGCTGCTCAAACTGACGCTGCTCCTCCTCGGCCTGTTTGCGCTCGGTGATGTTCACGGATGTAGCGATGACATGCTTGACTTGACCATCATTGTCAAGAGCGGGCACAAATGTTGTGTCGAACCACATGTTGTTTCCATCCGCATCAGGTATAGGGGCCTCCATTGCGGAAGTCTGGCCTTCCAGAGCCCGTCTTAGGCCTTCGACTAAGGGGGCTCGAATCGACTCGGGATAGAATATTGAAGGATAGGCTTGCCCGTACAAGGACTGGATATCAGGAATCTTGAGCTGATCTATGCCCGCGCTGCTCATGTATTGCAGATTACCATCAAGGTCAATAATCTTGTTACAGACAGGCGAACCCTCAAGCAAAGAGCGATTTATCATCTCAGATTCTCGCAACGCCTCCTCGGCCCGCTTGCGTTCGGTGATGTCGATGGTAGAAAGATAGACTCGTTCCAGCGTCTCTTCAAAGCCAGGAACAACCGCCCATTTCAGGTCAACATGTTTGCTTTGACCGTTCAGCGTCCTTATAACTGATTCAAATTCACACTGAGTGTCTTCTTCAGCAATGGCCATTAGCTCGTTCTTAAAGCCAACGATAGATTCCTCCGAAAAGATTTTCGCCAGACCCCCAAGCAGCTCCCTTTTTGACCTTGCATCGTGTAATTCCAAAGCCGCTTTGTTAACGTCGATAACCTTTACCATCTTTGCGTATTCGAGTATCTTCTCCGGATGTTGCTCAATATAGTTCTCGAAGCCGCCTGCATGGTCTTCCCTAATTAGATCTACATTTTTCTTTACGAGGGAAAAATCTTCTTCCCATAGAGGTATCGGAGATTCTTCGAAGAGGGTGCGAAAACGTCGCTCACTTTCCCGCAAAGCTTCCTCGGTCCGCTTGCGCTCGGTGATGTCGAGGATGATAGCGACGAAGACGGGAGAGCCGTCCACCATCCGTTGAAGATAAACCTCGACCGGATAGAGCGAGCCGTCCTTGCGGCGATGCACCGTCGTGAACTGCACAATCTCCCGCTCGCCGGTTCGCAGAGGCTCGATCAGTTCCGCGAATGACTCGACCGTGACTTCCGGCTTGAGGTCCAGGGGGGTGAGGGCGCGGAGTTCCTCCATCGAATACCCCAGGTTTTCCCGAGCGCCCCGGTTCGCTTCGAGGAACTGGAGCGTCTCGGGGTCGAAAATATAGATCTCATTGAGGGAATTCTCAAGTAGGGTACTGAAGCGCGTGGCCTTCTCCTCGGCCCGTTTGCGCTCTGTGACATCGTGAACGATGCATACTACACCTTGGACAACTCCATCATTCGATTTCGTGGCGCTGTAGTAATGCTCAAAACATCTTTTGCCGATTTGGGCCGAAGTTTCCGCTTCGACCGATCCTGCGACGACTGACTCCCCCGTCTCAATCACCCCACGAAGCTGCGGCTCAACCCCCGCTGCGATGTCCGGAAGAATCTCGCTAAGCGTCCGCCCCAAGTGATCGTCGATTGACAACCCGTTTATCTTAGCGAGCCATTCGTTGATGAAAACGAACCTCAGATCCCGATCAAAGGCGCACAGCCCAATCGGAACCGACTTACAAAGCGTAAGGAAATCCTGGTCAAACCCCGAGCTATCGCTCACGCTCGTCCCATCAGTGCCGGATATCATGTGCTTGCCTCTCGATGGAGGTTGCCGATTCCGGTGTACCCGCCCGCCGGATTTCCTTCACGATATTCTTTGCCATAACAGATCGACCTCTCGTCTGTCCACGGCCACTATCCCAAACCCCGGTAGCCTTCGTCAACCCGCCGATCTGTACCGTAGCAAGCCGCCTTCGTCGTGGGTACTGACCCTCGCTGGGCATCCTGTGCGGCCCGTGGCTGCGGATTCCGGACGAAAGCGATCGGTCATTCCGATTGAAAAAGATCAC
>JAPYPO010000621.1 GCA_029937645.1 Candidatus Hydrogenedentota bacterium | reverse complement strand
GATCGCGCGTCATCGGGAGCGCTTTGAACCGCATATCCGCGTTCCTCTGCCGGATATTGAGGACATCGAGCGGGTCCACAACAAGGGGACGCTTGCCAGGGATACTGCGGAGCGAGGCCTTCCGATGCCGAAGACGTGGCTGCCCGGCACTATGGCGGAATTCGAGTCGTTGGCGGCAGAGGTGGAGTTGCCGGCCTTCGTGAAATTGCGGGAATCAGCGGCGGGCGTGGGGGTTCAGAAAGTGAATACGCTGGAGGAACTGCGTGCGACTTTCCAGGAATTCACAAGCCATTTTCGACTGAAGGAGGGAGAGTATCCCATCATCCAACGGGGCGTCCCGGGCGACGATTACTGTGTGACGACGTTGTTCGACCAAGGGAAATTGGTTGCGTGTATGACGTACCATAATCTGCGGGCCTATCCTGCCGAGAAGGGGGCGGGGGTGATGCGTGAGACGGTGGAGGCACCGCAGATGGAGAAAATTGCGGCGGATATCTTGGGGCCGTTGGGGTGGCACGGTGTCGCGCAGTTGGATTTCAGGTGGGACGGGACGCCGGAGGGACAGGCGTATTTGATTGAAGTGAACCCCCGGTTTTGGGGTGGGCTCATCCAGGCGGTGGAGTCGGGGTGGGATTACCCCTGGATGCTCTTCCGTCTTGCCATGGACGGCCATGTTGTACTGGATGAAGAAGGCCGGTACGACATCCGGACAGAGACTCCGATTCTGGCCTTTCTCGCAACGTTGCAAGACATCGCGAACAGCGGAAGCGACGTGGAACGTCTGAAGGACGCTTGGAAAGGCGCGCGAGCCGAATTTCATGAGGGAAGTAAGCGAGCAGGTATTCGAAAGTTTTTCAGCGAAGCCAAGGCGAATCTCGATGTCAAGGCCCGCCTTTCCGAAGCCAAGCAGCTCATCAAGGAACATGAGGAGAATATCTACGATGTTCTTTCGAGCAATGACCCGCTCCCCGCGCTCGGCGTCCTATATCCTCTCGCCGTCTTCCTCCGTCACGGAAAAGTTAATATGGAGTTGCTGACGGGCGAACGCGGGCCTGACCCTCAAGATGGGTGAGGAAAGTATAATAGCTTCGGAGGAACCCCGGGCCGGCGGACGCCGCAGGTGGGTCCGTATCGCCGCAGTCACAATAATCGGAGTGTGCCTTGCCAGTCTGGTCGCGTTTCGACTATGGATCTACGCCATTGTTCCGGCAGATGCGCCGCGTATAGCATTCTCCCTCGATGAATCGATGTTGACTAAATTGGGCATCACCACCTCAACGTACCGACAGCTCATCGCGCGCGCGGGTGGTCGCTTGGTGCCGATGACGCCTGATGTACTTGGCGAGCCTCCCTACCACCCCAAGAACGTCCGAGAACTGCTCGAGAGCCTTCGGATCGACGGGATCCTGCTAACGGGCGGCGGGGACGTCTTCCCAGGGTTCTACGGGGCCGCTCCGAACTCGGCCAAATGGGTGAACAAGCGGCGAGATCATTTTGAGATCGCCTTGATAAAGGGTGGCCAGGATGCGCATTTGCCCATTTTCGGAATCTGTCGGGGCGCACAGATCCTGAACGTGGCCTTTGGTAGTGGCGTTCTCAATTTACGGGACAATGAGGACCTCAAGAATACCCACTTCTCGTTTCAAGGCCATGCCGTCGACTTGCTACCCGGCAGCATCGTGGCTGAAGCCATCGGAGTGACACGGCTCGATAAGGTACACAGTTTCCACGGGCAGGCCGTCGTCAAACCGGGGGGCGGCCTTCGCGCAACCGCTTGGGCAGACGATGGTGTCGTTGAAGCGATCGAAGTAGACACGAATGACACGGACGCGTGGATTGTCGGCGTTCAGTGGCACCCAGAAATGGCGCTGACAGATGCGCTGCAGATGAAACTTGTGCGCGCGTTCGTCGAGCAAACCCGGCGTGCACGCGACCGTAGGCTGACCGATGCCGCCGAATTAGACGGCGTACGCCAAGAGGCACCGTAGACCGTTGCGGAGCGATTCGAATCTATGTTATTTCACACGCTTTCTCGATAAAAAATTTAGGCCTGACGACGAAAGAATGAGGCCGCCGAGTATGCCGCCCGCGATCGGAGTCGGCACGCCAGCCGCTACGCCACCGATGAAGCCCTTGGCCAGACTCTTTACGATGCTATCGCCGCCGGTGAATTTTTGGATACAGGCCACCGAGAGGCCAACGCCGAGAAAAGCGGCGATTGCTGAGATGGGCGCGGCTAACTCGAGGGTAAGGACTTCCAGTCCACCCCACAGGAGCACGTCGATTCCGATGATGAGGGCACCACTTAGGGGGTGGAACATCGGGCGCTGCGTGGTGGGGGTTTCTTCTTCAGTTGTCATTGCGTAGGATACCTATCGTGTAGTGGTTCTTGCACCCCGCGGCGCCAGGGCAATCGCACTAAAAGTCACATAGCCAGCAGGATTTCTTCAAGATAGCTG
>JAPYPO010000066.1 GCA_029937645.1 Candidatus Hydrogenedentota bacterium | reverse complement strand
CATCCCTCGAACATCGCCTAAAGTCCCCCTTTGAAGGGGGATCAAGGGGGATGTTGCGGTTCCCATTCTGGCCTTAACTGGTGCAGACCGAATCCTTTATGTCCAAGGGCGTTCTACTTAGGAAGACCCGTGTGAACAGCGGCGCACGTGTATCTCGCGCTGCTTCGCCTGCTTGTGCTAAAGTCAGCGATTCTTCAATCGGTGGTTCGAGATTTCTCGATATCAGGAATCCAACATGAAAAAGTTCGTCTTTATTGGGATTAAACTGCTTTTCATCGCCTCAATTATTTTCACGTTGATGCGACCCGACTTGGTGGCGGACGAGGTGGAGAAACGGACGGGATTCGTTATCCTGGAAAAGTTTGACGGCATCAGCATCGGCGATATCGTTGAAGTTATTAAGGGGCTAGACTTTAATACGACGGCCAAATGGCTTGTCTTTGCGGCTGTGATCAAGCTGTTAGGCATATTTGCGGGCATTACGCGCTGGCATCTCTTGCTCAAGGGCCAGGAGATCAGACTCCCGTTCTGGTATTTAACCAAGTGTTGGTTTATGGGGCGCGCGATCGGCCTGCTCCTCCCCGGAACGGTTGGGCTCGATGGCTATCGCTTGTACGAGTCGGCGACGTATACGGGCGAGGTCATCAAGTGCACGACGGTGATTGCCGTCGAAAAAGTAATCGGTTTCGTGGCTCTTGGCCTTCTCGTCTTCTTGACCCTTCCGCTTGGCGTGCGGTTGTTTGATTTCAATTACGTCATTCTCGGCGTGATCCTTACCATTCTCTTCGTGTTCATCGCGACGGCATTCCTGTTGCTCCTAAATCCGCGTATCGCGCAGGTGCTTGTTGCAGCGGTGCCCACGCCTGCGCGAATCCGTGACAAGGTGGACAAACTCGGCATGGCGGTAACGGCGTACAGCGGCCACCGAGGCACACTGCTGCTGGCGGTAGTCATGGGCTTGTGCGTTCATCTGGGCATTTGCCTCATGTATTTTGGAACGGCCATGGCCATTAGCGGCGGAAATTCGGATTTGATGTTGGACATCCTCTTTGCCAGCCCGTTGGTGATCGTCGCGTCCATCATCGCGCCTACGGTGAGCGGGTTAGGGGTTCGCGAGGGCGTTATGGCGGTCCTGTTGGGCGCGCAATACGGCGAAGCCCAATCGGCCTTGTTTGGCCATTTGGGGCTCTGGGCCGGCGAATTCGTTCCCTTTGTATTGAGTCTGCCTTTGCTCATCTTTGCGACGTGCCCCAACCGGCAAGAGTTCCTCGCCGAAATGGCTTCGGTGAAGGAGATGACCGGGGAAGCGGGAGAACGGAAGTTTTTTATATCACCCGAGACGCTTTCCCACTATCGCCGCAACCTGATTTCGTGCATTGGCGCGGGCCTATTCGGCGGGATGATTGCCGGCGCGTTGGTTGGATTGGCGGAGGCGTCGTGGCATATCTCGACGCTCAAGAATTTTGGAGAGGTGACGGCGTTTTGGTGGGCGCCGACGGTGTACGGGGCCGTTTTTAGCGGTTTGGGATTGGCTGTCGCGGCGGTGTTGACATTTTTCTACCTGCTCTTCGACCGTTTCCCCCGAGCCTCTACCACCTTTGCCCTTAGCCTGGGCGGGTCGCTTGGCGCGCTCACGTTTGCTATCGGATGGTTTCGATACCGCCGCGATGTTTTGGGTGAATTTGCCCTGTCGACTTCGGAGTATGGTGTACTCGCTGGGGCGGCGGTGGCCGTGGCGTTTGTGGCCATTCTCGTCGGCGGCGGTGTAGGGCGGATTGCGCGCGGCTGGGTTTCTGGCGTGATGTTGGGGGTGGGGGCCTTCGCTGCGCTGGTGGGCGTTGGGGTGGGCGCAAGCGCGTTGATGAAACCGACCGCCGAACCGCCTGCATTCACAAAGGATGCCGACGCGACAGGACCGAATATTGTTGTTGTGGCGGTAGATACGCTCCGCGCTGATTTCTTGTCTATTTACAATGAACTCGCCGGCCCAAAGACTCCGAAGATCACGGCGCTTAAAGATGACTCGGTCCTATTCGAAAACATGTTCGCGCAATCCTCGTGGACCAAGGCTTCGTTTGGCGCGATATTTTCGGGTGAGTATCCCGAATCCCATGGGGCGACGGGTAAGGTGTCGGCGCTGCCCGACGAAGTTGACACCTTCGCGGAAGTGCTTCAGGACGGCGGCTACTACACGAAGGGCTACTCGAACAACCCGAATATTGCGAGCGTCTTCAATTACGGCCAGGGGTTTGTCGATTATGTGGATCTGAAGCCGGGTCTTTATTTTTGGGCCCAACCCTCCAGCAAGAAACTGGTGCTCTACGATATCCTTCGCAAGGTCGTAAACGTCGTGTATGGAAAACTCGGCGGGCTTATCAGGATTACTGACTACTATCAGCCAGCGAATAGCGTCACCGACACTGGGCTTGAATGGATCGACGGCGATACGCGTCCGGCGGACTCGCCCTTCATGTTGTTCGTGCATTACATGGATCCGCACGATCCGTTCCGCGATCCCGAGAACCCGGGCAAGGGTTTCGCGCGTGTGCAAATGGGGAATCCCGATCCCGATGCTCAGAAGAAGAAAACCTTCTTGCAGAGAATCCGTGGCCAGAAGGCGGACCCGATGACGCTGAAGGAGCGGATGATCAATGCGTACAGCTACGAAATTGAGTTTATGGATACGGAGGTGGGGCGGCTGCTGGATGGTCTGCGGGAACGCGGGCTGTATGACGATTCGTTGATTATTTTCACGGCGGACCATGGTGAGGAGTTTTATGAGCACGGCGGCTGGTGGCATGGCCTGAGCCTCTATGACGAACAAATCGCGGTGCCTTTGCTCATCAAACTGCCTGGGAACGCGCACGGCGGGGCCGTGAATCAGGGCATCGCGCGGCATGTGGATCTCGCGCCGACGCTGGCACAGCTCACGGGCCTTGAGCGTTCGGAGCGCTGGCAGGGCGAATCCCTTTTTGATGACGAGCTGGAGCCGGGGAACAGCCTGACGACGCATGTGTACGCCCACCTCGAATTTGAGGGTATTGAACTGCGCGCGGTGCGGACGGAGATGTTCAAGCTGATCAATGCCAACGAAGGGAACAAGCGGAATTACGCGCCGGTGGAATTGTACGATCTTGGTCTTGACCCGGAAGAGCAAAAAAACCTTGTCGGCTCAGACGCTGAATCGGCGTACGACGAGGATCTGACGCGGCTCTCGGATGTGATGGTTCAGATGAGGGAATACATCACCGAGGGCGCCGCGGAACCGCGCGTATCCCTTGAGGGCATGGAAGCGCTTGAGGAGGAATTGGGCGCAATCGGCTATCTCGACGGCGACAGCCAGTAGTCGAATGCGCTACTCCTTGCCCGAATACGCGAGGACGGGTTCGCGGCCCACGGCGAAGTAGTCGAAGCCGAAGAGCTTCATGGATTCGGGTGAATATACGTTTCGGCCGTCGAAGACGACGGGTTCCTTGAGCAACGTCTTCATGCGGTGAAAATCGGGGTTGCGAAAGTACGACCATTCGGTGACCAGGAGCAACGCGTCGCAGCCTTCCAACGCCTTGTAGTTGCTGGTTGCGTATTCGAGCCCCTCACGATCACCCAGATGTATCTTGGTTTCTTCCATGCCTTTGGGATCGTAGGCCTGTACTTTTGCGCCCGCATTTAGTAACGCGTCGATAATAACCAAGGCAGGCGCTTCGCGCGTGTCGTCTGTTTCGGGCTTGAAGGACAGGCCCCAAATCGCAAAGGTCTTGCCCGTCACATCGCCGTCATAATAGTTGGAGACCTTCGCGAATAAGGTTCTCTTTTGATACTCGTTCACCGCTTCGATGGCGTCCAACAAGACCGGGGTGTGGCCGACACTCTTTGCGGTGCTGATAAGCGCCTTCACGTCCTTGGGGAAACACGATCCGCCGTACCCGATGCCAGGGTTGATGAATTGGTACCCGATGCGGTTGTCGGCGCCAATGCCGAGGCGCACGTCTTCCACATCCGCGCCCACGCGCTCGCAGATGGCGGAGACTTCGTTCATAAAGGAAATCTTCGCGGCGAGCATGGAATTCGCGGCGTATTTGGTCATCTCCGAGGAGGTGGTCGACATGGCGATGATGGGATGGCCGTCGCCGGCGAAGCTGTCGTACAACTCCTTCATGAGCGCTAAGGTGCGTGGGTCTTCGCAGCCGATGACGATGCGATCTGGATCCATAAAATCGTCGATGGCGGATCCTTCGCGGAGGAACTCGGGGTTGGACACGACATCGAACTGATGATCGACCCCGCGTTCGTCCAAGGCCTCTTGAATCGCGCAGCGCACTTTCTCTGCTGTGCCGACGGGCACCGTGGATTTTGTCACGGCGATCCTGTAGCCGTTCATATGCTCGCCGATGGAGCGGGCGACGCTTAGGACGTAGTGGAGATCCGCCGTGCCGTCTTCGAGGGGCGGGGTTCCCACGGCAATGAAGGCGAAGAGGGCTTCCTCGACCGCCTTTTTCATATCGGTCGTAAACGAGAGGCGCCCTTGCTCAACATTGGTGGCTACCATCTCGTCGAGGCCGGGCTCGTATATGGGGATCACGCCCTTGTTGAGGCCCTCAACCTTCGCCTCGTCGATATCGACGCATGTCACATCGTGGCCCATCTCGCTAAAGCATGTGCCCGTAACGAGCCCCACATATCCCGTTCCAATAACCGCCAAATTCATACGTAGGCTCCATCCCCACTTGCTAGATTGGTTAGTGCTCCCCGCGCCAAGTCGCGTAGTATGACACACTGAACGCGGGGGTTCTACGCGGGTTTCTTCCCCGTGCCGACGCATACGCCCGCTCTCGATGAGGGAGGGACGTCGGCTGCGGCCTGTGGAAATCTTGCCGCGCTACCGCGGTCAGTCTTCCAGTTCCCGCACCCAGATATTTCTGAATAGCACCGGGTTGCCGTGGTCTTGTAGGAGGACTGGGCCTTTGTCGGCGTGGGGAACGTAGTCGGACATCATATGAGGGCCGCGCCATCCTGTGCCACCGGAGAGTTCGTAGTGATCCTGGATGAGCACACCGTTGTAGAGTATGGTGAAGGTCGCACGCTTGACCACTTTTCCGTCCGCAAACTTGGGGCGGTGGAAGATTATGTCGAAGCTTTGCCATTCGCCGGGCGGCCGGCTGGCGTTGACGAGCGGTTTGCTTCGTCCATAGACCGCGCCGGACTGACCATCGGGGTAGGTCTTGTTTTCGTATGAATCGAGCACCTGAATCTCGTACTGACCCATGAGCCAAACGCCGCTGTTGCCCCGCCCTTGGTCAGAACCGATCACATTTTTTGGAGTCGCGAACTCGACGTGCAACTGGCAGGATCCGAATACTTGTTTCGAGCGAGTTGGTCCTGATTTTTTCGTGGGGCTCAAGGCTCCATCCACGAGCAACCACTTCGTTGCCTTCCCGTCGTTGGCCACCCAGTTCTCCAGGCTCGTTCCGTCAAAAAGGATGATAGCGTCGGATGGCGCGGGGGTGGGCAAGTCCGGCTGTGCCACCGCGCCCGGCGTGATAATCAGCGGTTGAGGCTGTATCTCCGGATTCCTTTCGTGCACGTTGATGCCGTCGATACTCATGTGTCCGACTTCCTTTTCTTTGCCGTCGCGCCCTTTTTCTGTGACGGTCCATTTCTCTATGACGGGCGTGTCGAAATCCTGGGCCGCGCAGGGCAGAGCAACGACCAGGCAGATGGCGTATCGGGTCAAGGTAAGCAGTCGCTTTTTCATCGAAAGTCCTTTGGCGATTTTGGGAACGAGACTTATCGTTCGTAGGTAAAGGGTTTCGGTGATCTAATCAGAATTCGCATGGTGGATCAAGGGGCCGTGTGGATCAAGGGGCTGCGCGAACCGCAGGGTTACATGCTCTCCTCGATGCGGTAGACCCGCTCTGCGGTGCCGCGAAACAGGGCCTCTTTTTCGGGCTCGGAAAAGGCGGCGGCGATTCGCTTGAAGGAATTCCACAGCACGGTGTAGGAGCAGGATTGTTTTTCGACCGGGAAATTGCTCTCGAACATGCACCGGTTGGGGCCAAACTGCTCGATCGTGTAGAGGTAGAACGGCGCGGTGGCCTTGGCGAGTTCCTTGGAGGTGGGTGGCGCGGGGCGCTCGTGCCAACCAAAGCCGTTTCTGGGCATGGCGATTCCACCGAGCTTCGCCACGACGTTGGGACAGGCCGCGAGTTCCGTTATGCCCCGCTTCCAGACCTCGACGACTTCCTCGCTCGTTATGTCGTAGGGGCCAACGCCGAGGGGCCCGCCGAAGTGGTTGAGGATGATGGTGAGATCGGGGAAGGTTCGGGCCAGGTCGGCCAATTCCAGCAGTTGGGTATGGTACAGGTAGCACTCGTAGAGGAGCCCGTGCTTCTGCAAGCAGGCAACGCCCTCGCGGAACGTGGCATCCAGTAGCTGCCCCCTCTTCGGTTTCGTATGTGAATTCGGGACATCCGGGTGTTCGTCCCAGCCGACGCCGTGGCGCGTACCCCGGAAGCGGTCCGGACTCGCCGCTCGGTGCGCTTCGAGTACGGGCGTCACGCCGCTACCAAGCCGCAGGTCGGCGTAACTTATGATCGCGGCCGAACACGCCATCTTATGCGAGGGGTCTGCTAAACATTCGGCGGCGAGGGAATCGATGTAAACGGTCTCCCCGACGGGCTTCAAGGCTTCGGGGCCATCCTCTCGGTAGCTGGCCATGCACTCGACGAATACCGTGCTGACAATATTGTGATCGGCGGCGTCCTCCACCAAGTCATGGATTAGGTAGCGGCTTGCGGGCTTGTCCCAAAGGTGATGGTGGGCATCACAGATGGGACGCTCTGGATCCAAGGCCTTTTCTTGTACTTGGTTTAGCCATTCATCGAGATTGTCGCTCATTCGGTTTCCTCGATCCGGTATCGATTCAGTGGGCGGGCGCTACGGGAACCGGTTCGGGCTCGATACTCCTGAATGCGGAGCGTGAAAATTCGATATGGCTGTCTTTGTCTTTGGAGAACGCGGTAGCGCTGTTGCCGTGCATGGAGGAGGAGTAGACAAAAGCCTCGGAAGACTCAAGGGCTATGACGCCGCCGGTTTCGGAGGTGGTCATGTTTCCGGTCAGGAGGCTATTCTCGATAATTATGGAGGATTGTTTCGCGGCGTAAATGGCTGCGCCCCACTCAGCCTGGTTATCGGCGAAGGTGCAATTGGCGATGAGGACTTCGCCGCCCATGGCGAGTAGACCTCCGCCGACTTCGGCCGTACCGTTTTGGATGATGAGCCCGTCGAGGATGACGTCGCCGCTGGTTTCGAGGCAACGGAGGAGTAGGCCGCCATCGATAATGGTGGGATAGGCGGTCCAGTCTCGCTCGCCCTCGATAGCCTTTTCTCCGGTCGCGCCGGAGAAGCCGCCGAAGATCCTCATGCCATCGGGCACGCGCAGCGCCTCTGGATAGGAGCCGCCCGCGATCCAGATTTCGTGGATATACAGCTCGTCCGCTTTGTCGATGGCCGCTTGGATTGAGGTGTAGGCGGTTTCCCAAGACTGGCCGTCTTCGAGGCCGGAGGTGTTGTTCGCGTTGACGTGAAGGGCTTTGGCGACAGAGGCGGTTACGGTGATGGCCGCCGTGTTCAGTTGGAAACCCGATATGAAGACGGTCCCGAGATTGGTGTCGTCCGTGAGTATCGCGCGGTCGAGGGTGGCGACGATTGTTTTGCGATCAGTGGGGTCGGTGCTGACATCGGTGAGCGGCGTTAATTCGAGCCAATCTTGGTCGGAAGCGACATGGAATGTAAGTTCGCTATTAGCGTCTCCGACGTTCCATACCTCGAACGACCAGGTGTTCGTGGTGGTTCCGAAATCATGGAATACGGCGGAGGTCGCGATGAGGGGCTGCGGCATGAGTACACCGATGCCGATTCCCAAAATGACGCCGTTGGATGCCCGCACGAATAGGGTGCCCGCGCTTACGCCTTCGGGTATGGCGGCGCGGTTGACGGACACGGTGATTTGGACTGTGTCATTCAGGTCAGTGCTTGTTTCCGCAGCGGGGGTAAAGGAAATCCAATTCTGATCCGCGGTCAGGATGAAGTCGAGCGTGGTGCCGGTGTCGCCGGAATTCCAGACGTCAAAGTTCCAACTGGCTTCCGAGATGCCGAATACGTGGTTGCCTGAGGAGAATCCGATATTCGGCTGGCGCGTCTTGGCTATAATACCGATGGCCGCGGGCGCTGCGCGCGGCGCGGTCAGGATAATCTGGCCGCTGTTGAACGCGTCGGTCAGCCCCGATCGATCGACGGTAACGGTGATATCGACGCGGTCGGTCGGGCCCGTACTGCTGCCGGAGGCTGGAACGACGGAAATCCAGTTTTGGGCAGTTATGATATCGAAGTCAAGAGTCGTGCCGTCCTGGCCGGAGTTCCAGACTTGGAAGGTCCAGGTGTTCGTTTCCTTACCCATATCGCGTTCGGTCGCCGACAAGCTAAACGCGGGCGCGGGCGTATGGGCGATGGCGCTGATCAGCCGGGTCCCACCGCGTTCGCTGCTGACTAGAATATTTCCGCCGTTGGCGCCGGGCTGTAATTTGGATCGGTCGAGCGTAACTTGGATCGTCTGCCTATCCTCGAAACCTGCGCTGGAGCCTGTTTCCGGGGAAACCGTCAACCAATCGACATCGGGTGCCACGGAAAAGATCAGGACGCCACCCGCCGCCTCCGAGTTCCAAATATCGAAGGACCACTGGGTGGCGACGTGCTCGAAGTTGAAGGATTGGGCGGAAACTTCGAGCGCCGGCTGCGGCGTTGAGGCTACGACGATCAAAGAACGTGTAACGGCCTCATCGGCAGTAATCGTCACCGTGCCGACGTTGACGCCGGGCAGCAGATCCGTCCGGTCAATCGTCATCTGGAGTGTCTGAATGTCATCTTTGCCCACGCTCGTTCCTGAACTGGGTGTGAAGGTGAGCCAGCTCTTGTCCGAGGATAGGAAGAAATTTAGGGTTGAACCTGAATCGCCGGAGTTCCAGATTTCCAGCGGGCGCGTTGTTTCGGAGAATTCAAAATTAAACGAGGACCCAGAAAGAGAGATGGCGGGTTTGGGATTTCTGGCGGAAATCAGGATTTGCTGTGGGGCCACGGTATTGCCGGCGTTGACGGTGATGATGCCCACGCCTCCCTCGGCAGGCAGCGCCTCACGATTGATGGTGACGGTGACGGTCACGACATCGTCGCCGCTGGCGCTTGAGCCCGAACTCGGTGAAACCTCGATCCACTCCCGGTCGGGCGAGGCCAAGAAGTTGAGGGTCGATCCCACCTCGCCCGAATTCCACACGCCGAACGTCCATGAGGTCGAAACGACGCCAAAATCAAATGTGTTTGCCGAAATCGAGACGGAGGGCTGGCCGTTGCTGGCGGTGACGACGAACTGCCGACCGGCCGTGTTTTCACCGGTGACCGTGATGATGGCGGTATTGACACCGAGCGAGAGAAGATTCCGATCCAGTGTGAGGCTGACGGCTTGGCGGTCGGTATCGTCGAGGCTGCGCCCGGAGGCCGGCGACACAGACAGCCATTGTTTGTCGGTCGACACTTGGTACTCAAGGACAGAGCCGGGCAGCCCCGTGTTCCAGACATCGAAGGACCACGCATCTGCGGTCGCCCCGAAGTCGAATGCGCTGCTGGAAATGCCGATGGAGGGCAGGCCTCTGGTGGCGGTAACCACAAACTGCCGGGGCGCGATGCTGATACCTTCGATGGTGATGGCGGCGGCGTTGACACCGAGGGAGAGGAATTCGCGGTTGAGGGTTACGGCGATGGCCTGGCGGTCGTTTTCGCCGAGGCTGCGCCCGGAGGCGGGCGAGATGGACAGCCATTGCTTGTCTGCGGAGACGATGAAGTCGAGGGTGGAACCCGAGAAACCGGCGTTCCACACATCAAAGGACCAATCGGTTGCCGTGGTGCCAAAGTCGAAGGCGCTGCTGGAGGTCGCGATGGAGGGCAAGCCGCTGGTGGCGGTGACGACAACCTGTCTTGCTGCGACGCCGTCGGCGCCGATGATGATGATGGCGCTGTTAACACCGGGCAACAGGAATTCGCGATTCAGGGTTACGGCGATGGTTTGGGGGTCGTTTTGATCGAGGCTGCGCCCGGAGGAAGGGGTCAGGCTGAGCCATTGTTTATCAACCGATACTTGGAAGTCGAGGGCCGATCCGGGCAGACCAGCATTCCACACATCGAAGGACCAATCGGATGCTTGGGTTCCAAAGTCGAAGGATTGACTGGATGTGCTGATGACGGCGGCGGCGGATTGAGCGGTGAGGGCGATTTGTTTTGGCGGGTGCCCGACGGCGGAAACGGTCAACGTGGCGGCGTTATTGCCGGGAAACAGGAGACCGCGATCGAGTGTGATGGCGACGGTGGTGACATCGGAGGGGCCGGTGCTGATGCCTTCAGATGGCTGGATGCTGACAAAGTCCCGGTCGGCAAAGACCGTGAAGTCGATGGGGATGCTGGACTCGCCGCCGTTCCAGACATCGAAAGCCCATTCAGTTGATGTAAAGCCGAAGTCGTGGACGGTCACGTCTGTTGTGCGCAGAATGGATTGGGGCTGCACAACGGTGATGTTGATATTGATTCCGCCGAGAACGGGTGAAACGACCGTGATTTGTGCGACGTTTCTGCCGGGCTGGAGCAAGGAGCGAACGATGGTCACGTCTATCGTTTGGCGGTCGTCGCGGCCGGTGCTTTCGCCGGAAGGCGGGGTGAGTAGTATCCAAGCAGGACCGGCGACGACTTGGTATTGAAGTAGCCCGCCCGGGGTCCCGTCGTTCCAGACGTCAAAGGACCACTGTGTTTCGTCGGCCTCGAAGTTGTGGGCGAGTTCGGATGTACCAATAATCAGGTTGGCGACTGCGATGGTGAAGGGTGCGCTAATGAACTCGCGCGTGCCGTCGCGAACGTGGACGGTGTACTCGGTGGCGACTGGAAGGTTCGTGGGGATTTTCCATTCGTACGTTCCGGCATTGGCGGCTTCAAGTGAAATGGAGTCGATGAATATGCCGGCGAGTTGGAGGAAGATCTCTACGGTGTCTTCGCCGTCTTGGCCGGGATCCCATTGAATGGTTTGGGTGGAGGTGTGGAGCCAGATATCGTCGGCCAGCGGAGCCAAGGTGGTGAGGAGTTCAATGACGGGGCCCTCTCCTTCGCCCTCTCCTTCTCCTTCGCCTTCTCCACCACCGCCTCCTCCGCCGCCGGTTGGACACCCGGATAAGGCGGCGAGCAGGGCTGCTGCGAGGATGAGGGCAAGGGTTTTCGATTGGATAGGCATGGATGGGTTCCGGGACTGATATTCCTCTATTTTATCGGCGCGGATTGCTCGAACCTTAACGGATTGGGGGATGAAAAGGCACGTGGGGATGAGGAGCTGGTTAGCGTGGGGCCGGGGAGGGCTATTATTGCTTCGTCTAGAATCGCCTGTAGGGCCTGGGTGTGTCGGATGGCTTCGGCAATTTTTGATCGTTCCTCCTCCTCTTCGAGTGCCTGATGGAATTGCTGGGGTAGTTGTTGGATTACTAAGATGAGCGCTTGGAGGGTGTTGCGGAATTGGGTTTGTAGGGCGGGGTCGGCGGCGCGGATGAGGGTGTTGATTCCGGGGCCTGCTGTTGTGGCGTAGGAGCCTCGGTAGATGTTGTGTAGGCTGGTTGTGTTGGCTTGGAGTATGAGGGTTGTGGCGGCGGGGAAGGGGGCTTGGAGTTTGGATGGCAGGGTGTGGCTTAGGAATGTGCTCAGGCCCGTGAGCACGTTTTGGACGGCGGCTTTGGGGTCGCCGCTGAGGAAGGATGCGCGAAAGTTTTCGGGGTCTTGGGGATGCCATTGGGCGGCTGCTTGTTCGAGGTGTTGGAGGAGGAGGTCGGCGGCGTGGATGAGGTATTGGAGGCGGCGTGTTGCGTTGGGGCGGCTGCCGTCGGCGAGGAAGTCAGTGTGCGGACGGGAGACGGGGTCTTGAGGGTTGGTGCCTTGGGGAGTCGTGTCTTGCCCCCACAGGAGGAATTGGATTGGGTGAAAGCCTAGGGTGATTCGGTTTGGGCCGTCTTTTTTGTGGAGGGTGAGAAGCAGGTCTTCGTCAATCTTGGGGTAGGTCTCCACATCATTTATGAGGCCGCAATCGGGAATGCCCTGGAGGTAGTCGAGGTAGGCTTGGTCGAGGGGCCAATGACCGACTTTGTCGCCGAGGGCCTGGTCGTCGTCCATCGGGCCACCGGGGAAGCGGAAGGCTTCGGTCTTGCTGTAGGCGTCGATGGTGGCGAGCCATGCGGCGCGGGTTTCGGTTAGTTTGTTGGCGTCGGGTTCTGTCGCGAAATGGAACAGGGCGTTTTTGAGTTCTAGCGCGCGGGTGGCGGCGTCGGTATAAGAGGCGTAGGCGATGTCTGCGTAGCGATATGCGGACTCGGCGAAGTGTCGGTAGTCTAATGGGGCGCTTTGTGCTGGGGCGGATGAGAGTATCAGAGCGGTGAGGGCGACGACACGATACAGGGAATTCCACTTGGAAAAACGCTTTCGTCCACTCGAATGTTGATGCATGGAATACACTGTTTTTCTCCTCGCGAATCTTATGATTCATGGAACGATAATATAAATCGGGTAGGAAAGTGAAGGGTTGATTCGGTCACCGAGGGCGGCGGCCCCATATCCAAGTCTTGGTTCAAGGAGAGAATTTCGCCGATAAAGATTTCCCGTTGCGCATCTTTGAGCGCCCGTGTCATACTGGCCGCGTGGGCGTATGGAGCGCTCTTGTGTTTTTTGCGACCGGAGTACCGTTGTGGCCCTTGGCGTCGAATCAGCCTGCATAAACCACCTCTCGATCGAGGCGACTCATCGGTGCAAGCAGTGTGGCAAGCCGGTATGCGGCGCGTGTGTGGTTCCGGCGCCGACGGGTAATTTTTGCAGTGAGCATTGCCGGGATTCGTACCAGCAGTTTGCGGAGCGCGCCGAAGAACTTGAACGCAACGCACCGAAACCGAAACGAATGTGGCGCTTTCGCCGCTTCATTCTGCGGCTTACCATCGTCGTGGCTGTCGTGGCCTTGGTGGTGGTCCTGGCGACGTATATGGGGTTTGATGTGCCGATCGTTGGCGAGTTCGTTAAGCAGATCCTCATTGCGGGATCGGATTGAGTTGACCTTGTCGTGAGCCGCTCCCCTAAATCTGACTACGTAATTGGGCGCATTCCGGTCTTCGAATGCCTTCGCGCAGGAAGGCGTCGCGCAGTGAAGCTCTTCGTGCTTGACAGTGCTAAGGGGCTGGAGGAAATCGCCGAAGCCGCAAAGCGCCAATCCATCCCGATCGATCAACGCTCGCGGCGTGACCTCGACCGGATGAGCGGCGACGCGGTTCACCAGGGTGTCATCCTTGAGGCCGATTCCATTCCGCTGCTCTCTCTCGACGCATGGCTCGCGCGTCAAACGGAGGCGAATAGTATCTTGGTCGTTCTGGACGGCATCGAGGATCCGCGGAACTTTGGCGCTATCGTCCGGTCGGCGAGCGCCTGCGGTGCGGCGGGCGTCCTCTTTGCGAAGGATCGTTCGGCCCCCGTATCGTCGGCTGCGATGAAGGCGGCGACAGGCGCGATGGAATACATCGATCTCATCCAGGTCACCAATCTGGCGCGCGCGCTGGGCGATTTGAAGGATGCGGGTTACTGGGCGGCATGCTTTGACGCTTCGGCAGAACAGTCGCTTTGGGAGGCGAATCTGACGGGCAAGATGGCGCTCGTCATTGGCAGCGAGGGGAAGGGTGTGAGAAGGCTTGTCCGCGAATCGTGTGATCTTGAGTTGAAGATTCCACAGTCGGGGCCGATTACGAGCCTCAATGCCTCCGTCAGCGCAGCGATTGCGCTCTACGAATGCCTACGCCAACGTTCTAAATAGTTCCTGTTGCGGAAAGGGGTCCCGCAAACCTTCCGCCACAAAAAAACCGCCCCGTTTGTCATCCTGAGCGAAGCGAAG
>JAPYPO010000620.1:531-2464 GCA_029937645.1 Candidatus Hydrogenedentota bacterium | reverse complement strand
GACTACAGAGGGGCCGCGCCGACAGGTAATCGGGTAAGCCGGGCTTCGGCTGCAATTTTCACTATCCGCGACGGGAAGGTGGCAGGATTGACTCACGTTATGTCCGCGCCATGATGACCAGAGCCGGGGCGAAGGCGAAGCTAACCAAACGATGCCACTTCCACGGACTCCGGCATTCTTTTGCGATGGAAACGGTACGCGGGAAGACTCCGCTAAACGTCGTGAGGAAGGCGTTAGGCCATTCTTCGCTTGCTGTGACTACGGCATACCTGGACCATATCAATGGCGATGATCTTCGCGAAGCGGCGAACGCGATTCCGGAGTTCTAGGGCAACTGCTTATCGTAGATTGAATTCTCGTACCCGACCCGTGTACCACCGAATTCGACCGTGGTCTGGCCGGGGTTGTTGAGCGTAATGACTGGGGCCGTCATACCTCAACTCAGGCGGCACACGATCCAGTGGCATGGCGCCTACTGTCAATCCTTAAGTGTTTATCCATTTCGTGCGCCCGTAAACGAAAGCGGCGCCGCTTAGGAGCAACGCCAAGATCCCCAGCAGTAAAGAGAAAGGCCCGGCCACCGGCAGTGAAACTCCAACTCCAATAGAGTAACTCGGACCCAGAGTGCCTCCAGCCGGCGTACCATCGGCTACGGACGCTACATCGGTTCCATCTTTGAAAACCAAGCCAAGGGTGCCCACGGTTCCCGCTACGTTTAAGGCCGTCACCGTGTATGTAGTTGGGCCCCCGGAAACAGTGGGGGCATCCGCAACGATGTCTCCGCCACCGCCAATCGACAAAGAGAAATCGTCATCGGTTACATTTTCGACATCTTCGCTGAAAGTGACGGTCCATGCCGCTGTCCCCCAGATAAAGGGTTCATCGACAGCCCCGTCCAGAGTGATCGAGGCAGACGGCGCGGGCGGTAAGTTTACGTCAGGGAGCGGTAGTAAGTTTACGTAAGGGATGGAAATACCGGAGACCAAGAGATTCTCAATCACCATCTCACCGCCAAATTCAGTACAAGCAAAACAAGACTTGTACAGGCGTTCGCGATATTCAGCTATCCGCGGATCGGAAATTCCCTCCAAATCGATCGGCCCTAGAACTTCGCCATTGATTGTAACTGTTGCTATGCCCGCGGCCGTGATGTAGATTACGAACTCCGCGGGGAAAGTGACCGGCGCAGCGGTCTGTTGATAGGAATCGGCTATGTTGGCGGTAGCATTCTGCCAGACACCGAAATTGTGAGCCCCGACAAACCCAAGCGCGTTGCCCGAACCATCGTTCCGCACGCCTGTGGTCAGCTGTCCCTTGTTGTAGCCATCGAGAGCCGCGTCGATATCGATATATTGACCTATCCCTCCGGTGATGCCTCCAGTGGTGCCACCGGGGACTGTTGCGGAAACGATAGTGTACTCGACATGGATCGCTTCACCAACCGGGGTGTTGAGTTCATTCCCGGAGCCATCGAGAATGTTCACGAATTCAAAGTCTGCAACAGATCCCGAAGCGTCGACATTAATCCCCGTGCCCGGAATGTAGGTGATGACCATATTGCCATTGGTCGCGAGCTGCACGAAGGTATTATCGTGCGATCCCAAGTACGTTGCCGTACCGACGAAGGCGGTCCCGTCTACAACGGTCACGGTACGGCTCACTTGCGCGGCGGCGTTACTCGCTACGTCCGTGGCGTCATAGGTGACGGTGAAGACCGTGCCTACCGTCGCGCTAGTATTGACCACATCGCCGCCGACAGTAGCCGCGAAGGTTCCGTCAACGAGGTCCGTGGCCGTGGCGCCCGGCTCATTCCATGTACCACCGAATTCCACCGTGGTCTGGCCGGGGCTGGTTAAGCTAATGACTGGGGCCGTCGTATCTACAACGGTCACGGTACGGCTCACTTGCGCGGCGGCGTTACTCGCTACGTCCG
>JAPYPO010000620.1:0-431 GCA_029937645.1 Candidatus Hydrogenedentota bacterium | reverse complement strand
TCCGTCAACGAGGTCCGTGGCCGTGGCGCCCGGCTCATTCCATGTACCACCGAATGCCACCGTGGTCTGGCCGGGGCTATTGAGCGTAATGACTGGGGGCGTCGTATCTACAAGGGTGAGTTTACTTACGAAGATGTTGTTGCTACCCGGGCTGGTGAGGTTTTCCGTGCCCGCGCCGGGGTCGAAGTCCGCCGTGCTCGACTTGAAGAATCCCGTGGTGTACACGTTGCCCGAAGCGTCTACCGCGATGCCGTAGGCCCGGTCACTGTCCGTTCCGCCCATGGCCTTGGCCCACACGAAGTTGCCAGAAGAATCCAGCTTCTGCACGAAAATATCTTCGGAACCCGCGCTGGTGAGGTTGGCCGTGCCCGCGCCCGGGTCGAAGTCCACCGTGCTCGACTTGAAATATCCCGTGGTGTACACGCCCGAAG
>JAPYPO010000619.1 GCA_029937645.1 Candidatus Hydrogenedentota bacterium | reverse complement strand
CTTCAATCTCATTGGCTCCGGTCGCCGACGGGTCCATATGGGTAATCTCGGTAAAGAGGAATTGAAAAATGCCGTCAATGTCTTGGGCCTTGGCGGGTAGTTCCGCTACGGGAATTGTGTGAGTACTAATTTTCATGATAACTCTCCCTGTGTAGGTTGGGGCCAAGGCCCGCTTCGGATCGAGTCGCACTGCGTCGCTTTTGGCGCCAGCCTAGCAAAACACCCGTTTCGCTAGCGAAGACCACCAACGCCCGCGATGATATAGACAAGCCTCACAATCAGTCAAGAAGTTGGATCAGACCCCAATCGCCGGATAACTTCGCAGCGGCGCGCTCCGACGCCTCCCGTTGCGATCGCAGGTGAAAGGGCTTCTCACTCGTTGGGTGTTGACCTCATTTGATTTCGCCCCGCCAATCGTAGGCCTTTGATAGCACCGCTCTACGCTACCCGGCGACCGGGGATTAGAGCGGGCGGACGAGTGAGGCGAAGGCCTGAACCCATGAGGGATGGTCGTTCAGGCTGGACACGAGAAGGAAATCCCCGCCCCCGTTTTCCTGGAACGATTCTCTTCCGCGCAGTCCCAGTTCTTCCAACGTTTCAAGGCAATCGGCTACAAAGGCCGGCGACACGACTGCCAGCCGTTTGACACCCTCCCTCGCCTTGGCGACGAGCATTTCATCTGCGGCTGGACCAAGCCACGGGTCACGGCCAAGCTTCGATTGAAACACAACGGTGTAGTCTTCCTTGGTCAAGCCCAGGCGCTCGACTATCCCCGCCGCAGTCTGGAAGCAGTGGGCGCGGTAGCAATTCGGGTTGGCCTCCGTATAACGCGCGCAGCAGTCATCCGATGCAAGGCAGTGGGAGCCCGTCGGGTCGCAATCTCGAATATGCCGCTCGGGCAGTCCGTGAAAACTGAAGAGAGTATGGTCAGGCTTGAAGGTGTCCAACTGAGGCCGCACGACCTCGGCCCATGCGTCGAGAAATCCCGCGTCATTGTAGAACGGAGGCAAGACCGAGATGGGGGGGACGTTCTTCATCTTTCCGGCGGTCGCGTAGACGGCTTCAAGCACGGATCCGAATGTCGCGGACGCGTATTGCGGAAACATGGGTACGGCCACGATGCGGCGGACCCCCTTCTCGATGAGCGATTTCATGGATGAGGCCACGGAAGGATTTCCGTAAGCCATGGCAATTTCGATTTCAGACTGCGGCAGGAGTGGCGCAAGCGCGCTACAGAAAGCCTGGCTATTTACGATGAGGGGCGACCCGCTCTCCGTCCATACTTGCCGGTATGCGTGGGCGGATATCCTGGGTCTAAACGGCAGAATAACGAGATTGAGGAGAAGCCAGCGCCTCCATGGCGGCATATCAATGACCCGGGGATCGGACAGGAATTGGCGAAGATAGGCGCGGGTTTCGCGAGTTTTTGGTTGGGCGGGAGATCCCGTGTTGACCAACAGAAAACCAATTTTTTCAGTATCGTACATAGAGTCGAGATTTTAGCATAGGGTCGGCTGCCGTAACGACTTGGACGAGGACACTTGGACAAGAAATCTGTGTCGAGATAGCGCAGCTTCCCGCGTTACCTTGGCCAATAGAGATGCGGAAGATGCGATGAGAAGCTCCGACGGGATATAATCCGGACATGCAACATTGACTCGCGGTCATGGGATGTACCCCGCATTGGACTCCTCCACCACAGATAACTCCTCGTCTGAATTTCGTCCTGCCGCTCTGGCTGACGTCTTCGACCAATTCCCTGAAGACTTCCTGTTCGCCGATTCACAGGGCGCAATCCTATATGTAAATCCTTCGTTCGAGCTTTCGACGGGTTATCAGAGCGGCCAAATCGTGGGGAAGAGCCTAAAAGAATTGGTCAAGAACTGGGGAGATGGAAAACGGTATGCGGAGATAATACTGCCGCTCAGCAAAGGAGAAACGTGGCGTGGCATTGTCGTAGAGAGTACGACCCACGGTTCGGTCTACAGCCGCGAAGTAACCGTGCAACCCGTCCACGACGGCGAAGGGGCGGTCGTGGGCTTCGCGGCCATGGCGCACGACACGAACAAGGACGCCAGGGACGATGCGCGCATTCTTCAATCGCAGAAGATGGAGGCCATAGGGCAGCTCGCGTCTGGCATTGCCCACGAGATCAACACGCCGACCCAATACATCGGCGACAACGTGTTGTTTATACAAGAGACGGCGAGCCACGTCCTCGCGCTGCTGGGGCAGTACGCGCAATTGCTCGATGCCGCGAAGGAAGGCAATAATCCGCAAGCGCTCATGAAGGAAATCGAGGAGAAAATCGAAGAAGTCGATCTGGAGTTTCTGCTCGAGGAGTTGCCTGGAGCCATCGAACGGACGCTGGAAGGGAATCAGCGCGTCGCCGAGGTCGTTCGGGCCATGAAAGAGTTCGCGCATCCGGATGCCGAAGGCATGAGCCCCTTCGACCTGAACCGTTC
>JAPYPO010000618.1 GCA_029937645.1 Candidatus Hydrogenedentota bacterium | reverse complement strand
GCGTACCCGCGAGCCGTAGGCTATCTGGCATACCGCAGCTCGCGAGTACGCTCGCAGCGCCCTGCTGTCGTCCATCCAGCATCCTTGAAAACCCAATGCCCCACACGCATACTGCGCCAAAACCTGAAGACAATAGGAGTGCTGACATGTTTTTCGAACTAAGACAATACCGTGTGGTAGACGGCAAACGCGCCGAGTGGGTCAAGTTTATGGAGAGCGAAATTATCCCGTTTCAGGCCTCGAAGGGTATGACGATCTTCGGGAGCTTCGTTGCGGAGGAGGAAGACGATCTCTATGTTTGGATTCGGCGCTTCGATAGCGAAGAGGAGAAGGAGCGCCTGTACAAAGCGGTCTATGACAGCGACGAATGGAAGAATGACATCGGACCGCGCGTGCGGGAGTTACTGGACAGGGACCGAATGGTCATCACGCGGCTTGAGGCCACGCCCCATTCGTTGATGCAATAAGGGTACGGGGCTCGGGGCCGCGGGCCGCATTGCATCTCAGATTGCCCGGGATCTCAGATTACTCGTCTACGTGCGCTGATTCCGTGACAACGGGCTTGCTCTCGGCGGCGCTCCACCCGGGTAATTGGTAGCAGACGGCTTCGTCGGAATTCCTCACGAAGAGCTTGCCGTTTGCGATCACCGGGTGGTTCCAGGTTTTTCCGTCGATGGCTTTGAGCCGCGCAATTTCGTGATAGGCCTCCGGTGTGGCCTCGATGAGCAGGACAACCCCCTTATTGCTCAGGACTAAAAGGGTGTTCAT
Organism: Candidatus Hydrogenedentota bacterium; assembly: GCA_029937645.1. Lineage (GTDB taxonomy): Bacteria > Hydrogenedentota > Hydrogenedentia > Hydrogenedentales > JAPYPO01. Next base: position 1,702 of record JAPYPO010000618.1, on the reverse strand, counting down.
GCCGGGCAGCAGAAGGACTTGCCCCCCGTGCCGCTGAGACTTCCAACGGTGTTCCCCGGTCGCCACGTCAACACAAACGAATAGGCGTCCGTCGAAACCGTAGGCGAAGCCTTCGTGGTAGACGGTGTCGTTAAAGTAGGATCGGAATTTTGGGTTGGTCCACTGTTCTTCCACGCTCCAATCCGATTCCACGCGGTTGATTTCGATTTGGCGTGCGCCCATATCCGTGCTTCCCATCAGGATGCCATTCGGCCCGGACAGGAGCGGCTGAATACAGCGCTCGCCCATGGTAAATGATCGCCATTCGTGCTGCCAGAGGAGCGTACCGGAATCGGGCACGAACGATTGAAGCCCGAAATTATTGTGGACCAGGAGTTGCCGAACATCATGCAGAGTCGCGAGATGAACCGAAGTATAGCTGCGGGCTTCTTCGCCGGCCTGCCAGACCGGTTCGCCTGATTCGAGACGGTACGCCAGCACACCTTTTCCGTTCGCACCGCCTGCGGACACGATGACCAGCCCCTCGACAACCAGTGGGGAGCTTGAGAATCCCCAGGTGGGCACGGCGACATTCGCATCTTCGGTGAGTTCGTGTTTCCATACGGCTTCGCCGGTAGAAGCGTCCAGGCATTGAAGCGTGCCCATCCCACCGAGCGCATACAGTTTTCCTTCGTGAAAGGTCGGCGTGGCCCGCGGCCCGCCCCCGTGGACCTCGTCGAAGCGGATAGTCAGGCTACTGATCCAGACCTGTTCCCCAGTGTCGGCCTCATAGCAGACAACGAGTTCGTCCTCCCCCCGCTGCTCCTGCGTGAATACGTAATCGCCGATGACCGCAAACGACGACCAGCCGATACCGACACGTCGACGCCAGAGTTCCTTCGGGGCTTCTTCGGCCCAGTTGGTGGCAAACGAAACTCCGGTGGCGCGTCCATCGCGCTCGGGACCGCGGAAGCCTGGCCAATCACCAGGGCCAACCTGTGCGGGAATCATCGCGGTTCGGGTCGTGGGTGCGTCAGAGTTGAACCCGGCTTCCGCGATTTCCCCTGGAGTGGGCGACCACCGCCACGAGATGATCGGTGCCTCGTCTTCCTTGAGCCCGTCGACGCGTACCGCGCTGCACACTACGGCGGGGCCGATCAGGACGAGAACCAATGCGGATCTACGTCGCGGCCAAGGTTGACTGCGCATCGCGACCAACACCGCCACCGAACCGATCATCATGATGGGCAGGACGATGGTGAGTAGGGGGATGCCTCCGGCTAAGAGCGGGTGCATGTAGGCGATCCAGGCAAGGGCGGATATACCCAGGACCAGCACGGCCAGCCGCTGCATAAAAGGGATCCTCCGGCAAAACATCCACCAAACCGTCAAGCCAAGCAGAACAACCAACGGGATAATCGCGGAAAAGAGGAAAGACTGCATCATGGTATGCCCAAAGAGCTGCGCATACACCAGCCCAGCGAGTTGTACGAGCACGAGCACGACCGCCGGCCACAACCTGAGTTGAATCGGCGACGGGTCCGGTACGGGTTGCAGGTTTTCCTGATGATCGTCGGACTCAGACATAGTCAATCCTCGTTTTTACAAATGAGCGCAACTAGACAGCGGAGATATCGCTAGTATATTCGTTCATACTTGACGCGACCCAAATTGTCATTGCGAGTCAGAACCCGCTTCGCGGGAAATTGGGATAAGAAAGGGG
>JAPYPO010000617.1 GCA_029937645.1 Candidatus Hydrogenedentota bacterium | reverse complement strand
GCCACGGGGGGACGCCTTCTCGACTGGGACGGCGCGAAAAAAGTGCCGTGGGGACTTCTATTGTTGTTCGGCGGCGGGCTCGCGCTGGCAAAAGGCTTTGGCGTAACCGGATTGTCCGACTGGATCGGTACGGAATTCAGCGCCGCCCTCGAAGGCGCGAGTTCGCTCATCGTCGTGACCAGCGTCGCAGCGGTCGTGTCCGGCCTCACCGAATTAACCTCGAACACGGCGACGGCGAACATGGTGTTGCCCATCATGGCCTCGTTGGCTGAGGCGATAGACGTACATCCACTGCTGCTGATGATTCCCGCTACCCTGGCGGCATCCTGTGCCTTCATGTTGCCCGTTTCGACACCGCCGAACGCCATCGTCTACGGATCCGAACGGGTCCCTATCATCCAAATGATTAAGGCGGGCGTGATCATGGATGTAGTCGGGTTGATCCTTATTGTCGCCACCACGTTCACCATGGGCGCGGTCGTATTCGGGCTAATGGGCGGCGTGCCCGATTGGGCTCTCGCCCCGCCGCAATAGCCCGCGTACGCGCTGACAATGCGGAAGGTGGCGGGAGGCGGCAGCAGTCTCGATGCTCAAGGTCATGGCTTCGCCTGGACCGGGGCGACGATTCCTATCGAGCCGTTGTAGTAGGTGCCGGAGGCGCTTTCCGTCAAGGCGACCGCGCGAACCATGTAAAAGTGCGGGCCGGCTGGAAGGGATTTATCTCTGAAGGAGGTCTCCTTCGCACCGAGGATGGCCACGCGTTCGTAGTCGGCGTAGGCTTTGTCGGAGCGGTAAACGCGTTGCTCGACAATCCCTTTTTCAGGACTCGGCGTCCAGGACAGGGTAGCCTGGGAGGCGGATGTTTTCGCGCGAAGGTCGGCGACAGGTTTTATATAGTGTGCGCGAAGTGTGGGGTCGCCCATGAGGTTTGCGTAGGTGGGGCGGGAGGCGGTGCCGAGATGGAAACCGAAATCGCTTCCCGTAATCCACGCGCCATAACCAATGCATTCGCCGAGCGCCATATGGTCGAAAAACCACATGGGCCGATGTCCCCACACGGTGGCGAGGCCGTAATTGTCGCTCGCGAGAGGGGCCCGCAATAGACTGTTCGCCGTGTCCCAGTCGCCGAATCCACTGCCAAACAGAAATTGGAATATGGCCTGGTAATCGTTCTTCGCGTAGTCCTTCGTGTGGGCGACGGTGCGTGCGGACCTGAAGCTCCCGGGGCCCACTCCAACGGCAAAGAGATAATCGTTTTCCAAAAGCTTCTTCCAGGACGCCTGATAAATATCGGTGGCGCCGGTAACCGAGGCGAGCATCCAACCGGTCATCGAGAAGTCGCTCTTGGGCCACTCTTTGTCGCTGATGAGGATGCGGTTGGCGGCGGGTGTCAGGCCGTGTTTGAAGCGGCGATTCTTGCGCAGGTAATTGCGGAGTAACTCAGATTCGTTCGCCCGAAAGAGGGGCATCTTGTGGAGATCAACCCGGCCGCCCATAAGCTCAAGATTGGAGGTCATGTGGATTTGATCGTACTTGCCATCGCCCGGCTCGTTGTGGTTTGCCGTGCGCCTGGCTTGCAGGATCGCCGGCCGCTCGTCGGTCCATGTGCCGTCGAGTTCAAAATAGAAGTTGTCGGCGGGCCAAGCGCCCATGTGGTTGGCATGTCCGTCGGGCACCCTTTTATGTTCGCCCCAATAGGGCCCCGAGTAGGGTACGGGAATATGGCCGAAAAGGAAAACGGCTTTCAGCGCAGCTGGATCACGATGGTACGCCTCCTGGATGCGCGCTTTGACTTCCGCGACCGGTTCGCGGGCGGAAACGTAGCGCGTTTCCACATCCCAGCCGTCGCCTGCGAGGTCGAATTGGAATGCAGCTAACTCTTTTTCAAGCCGCCGCACATGGCTGTCGTCGACGAGTAGGAGTAGCCCCCCCCGTTTCTCCGCAAGAGGAATTTGTATCCCCGCGACGACCACGTCAAATCGAATAGGTTTCTTCCGCTGGATGCGGTATTCGTATTGGACACCGATCTCGACATTGGAATCCGCGAAGGAGTCGATCTGGTTTTGGAGCACGGCGTAGGGACGCCCCCAACTCTTCGCAGGGCCACCCGCGTAGGCCCCCTTTTCGCGGCGCACGATTAGGATGGGCGACTCGCTGTTTCCGTGGCGCGCCCAATGGAGTGTGATGGTTGGAGGGGCTTCGCTGGTGGTCGCCGTGGCCTTAAAAGTCTTGCGCTCCGATTTAGTCTGGAAGGGTTCGCCGCGCGGCGGAAGTTGCGCGTGAGACAGGCCGGTGAGGATCGTGTACGCGACGGTAAAGGAGGTCAGAAGCAACCGCGCGTGCCATGCCATGCCGAATCCTCCTAGTGCATTAGTTCACAAAGAAGCCAACGTATGTTCGCTCAGAAAGACCACCCTATTTGTCATTGCGAGTCAGAACCCGCTTCGCGGGAAATTGGGATAAGAAAGGGGC
>JAPYPO010000616.1 GCA_029937645.1 Candidatus Hydrogenedentota bacterium | reverse complement strand
ATGCTGAACCGCGCGGGCTACAGCCTCTACCAGGCATCGGACGAGGCGCAGGAATTGTCGGGGCCTGGCATCAACACCGTTGTCGCCCCGCAGTCACTCGAAACCTCCAACGTGCAACTGCCCAGCGAAGTGACCCACATGATAATGGCGCTGCGCGCCTATGCCGCCAATCAAAATGTAATCAACGCCATCGATCAGACCGCAAGCCGGATGATCGATCAAGTCGGGGCTCCGTAAGCAGATCGCTTGGAGCGGGTATAAGGGAGACAGGGCTACATGATACGAGCCATGTTCAGTTCGGCGACGGGGATGATCGCCCAGCAAACCAATATCGACACCATCGCCAATAACATGGCGAACGTCAGCACGACCGGCTTTAAGAAGAGCCGCGTCAATTTCCAGGATCTCCTCTACGAAACCATTCGCGCCGCAGGCACACAGACCAGCGCAGGAACGACCACCCCCGAGGGAATCCAGATCGGTCACGGCGTACGCCCGTCCTCCGTGGCGAAGTTATTCACGCCGGGGTCCATGATTCAAACGGGGAATCCCCTCGATCTTGCCATCGAAGGTGACGGCTTCTTTGAAATCGAGCTGCCCGATGGAACCTCTGCCTATACGCGCGATGGATCGTTCCGCCGCAATGCGGTGGGAACCGTCATGACCGTTGACGGGTACCCGTTGACGCCGGCGATCACGATCCCGGAAGACGCGTCGAGTATTTCGGTCGGTTCGGATGGCGTGGTGTCGGTCTTCGTACCCGGCACTCCCGACGCCACCCAGGTCGGGGAGATACAGTTGAGCCGATTCGCGAACGACGCGGGCCTTGACGCGCGGATGGGCGTTAATCTGCTGCTCGAAAATGGGGCCTCGGGTCCGCCGATAACGGGAACGCCGGGCGAAGACGGTTTTGGCCGCCTGACCCAGGGATTTCTCGAGAACTCCAACGTCCAGGTGGTCGAGGAAATCATCAACATGATTGTCGCCCAACGGGCCTACGAGGCAAACTCGAAAGTCATCCAAACCTCCGACGAGATGTTACAGGTAGCAAACAGCATTCGCAGATAAATGACGTGCTGTCCGGAATAAATCATTGATGCATACTATTTTTTCATCAAAAAGGAGCGTTATCATGTGCCTTCGAAACGCGTTGCTACTGGGATGTGCCGCGTTTTTCTCGGTGGCGTCGTCCGGTGACACGATCACGTTCAAGGACGAGGTCTACGTGAAAGGCCCGCATGTGCTTCTAGGCGATCTCGCGGATATTAAAGGAGATCAGGCGGAAGCACTCGCCGCCGTCGAAGTCGTTACCGCAGCGATTCCCGGCAAGACGAAACGCGTAGACGCGTCCCTGGTGATCTTTCGGATGCGGGGCGCGGGCTTCGATACAGCGGAATTGGACGTCCAAGGCTCGCGGCGCATTTCGGCGACGACGCTTCATCTCGAAATCACGCCAGCCATGCTCGTCGAGGATCTGCGGAATTACCTTTCGGTGAAGATGCCGTGGGAATTGGACGACACCATCATCCAGGTTACGCCACCGGGACAGGTCTTCAACGTCCCCGACGGCTCGATAGACATTCAGTGGAAATCAAATCCCCGGTACCGCTACTTGGGGAGCGGAGCCTTTAGTGGCGAAGTGCTCGTGGACGGTCGGGTCGTCAAGTCATTCTACGCGCGCGCCGACATCAAGACCTACGCCGACGTGGTCGTCGTAGCCGGATCGGTCCGCCGTGGCGAATCCTTCAGCGCCCTCAATGTGCGCCTCGAAAAAATGGAACTGTCCGCGCTCGACGAAGGCGCCTTCTTTGCCATAGACGATTTGAAAGACTACGTGGCGCGTTCAACCCTGAGCCCTGGACAGCTGATTACCCATCGCAAAGTGGTCGCGCCCCGACTCGTCAAACGCATGCAGCTGGTGACCGTCGAAACGCGGATCGGCGCCCTAGCGATTCGCTCCAGGGCCCGGGCGAGGTCCGACGCCTCCGCAGGCGAGGCGGTAGAGTGCGAGGCGCTCGACTCGAAAGAAAGATTTCTAGGCGTCGTGCGCAAAGATGGCGTAGTCGTTGTCCATTAAAATGAGGAGAATTACATGAGATCGTGCCGGATTGAAATGCGTTGGACCGCGGCAATACTCTGCATGGCCCTAGGTTTTGCGGCCTCTGGTGACTCGCTATTCACCCAGCGCGTCGCGGACCGAGGCACGTTTATCTCGGACTTGAAAGCACGCTACAAGGTGGGGGACATCATCACCGTCATGGTTCGCGAGACCATAGACGCCACCACCTCGGCAAACACGAATACGAAGAAGGAGTCCACCGTCGAAGCGGAAGCGAACGCGGCTGACAACCCCTTTCTCGTGTCGAGCGAGGGCTTGATTAATATAAAGCCGGAGGAGTTGCCAGTCTGGAGCATTGAGGCAGAAAACGAAGCCCGGACACAAGGAACGACCACGCGCACGAATCGATTGGTGATGAC
>JAPYPO010000065.1 GCA_029937645.1 Candidatus Hydrogenedentota bacterium | reverse complement strand
TCAATCTCATTGGCTCCGGTCGCCGACGGGTCCATATGGGTAATCTCGGTTGAACACATTGATGGAGGTGAACGATGACTAAGCGAATTCTTGTCCTTCAGGTTGCGGCGCTGTGCGTCCTTATGTCCGGCGTATCGTCGGCACAGTATGGCGCGCCGGATGGGAACTGGCCCCATTATGCTGGGGATCAAGGTTCGACGAAATATTCAGCGTTGAAGCAGATTGACGCGGGGAATTTTGACAACGTGGAGGTCTTGTGGCGGTGGACTTCGCCGGATTTCAAACTGGAAGAGATGACCCGATTCAAACCGTTTCATCTCCGGGCGACTCCTTTGGTGATCGATGGCGTCGCGTATATGTCGACGGGGATGTCGCAGGTGGCGGCTTTCGAAATCGAGACCGGGGATACGCTGTGGGTTCACGATCCGAAGAGCTACGACCGGGGCATGGTAACGCACGGCCTTTTTCAACATCGCGGTGTTGAATATTGGACGGACGGTACGGAGGAACGCATTATTATCGCGACGGGAGGGCGGCAATTGGTTTCGCTCGACGCGAAGACAGGGCTTCCTGATCCAAATTTTGCCGACGGCGGCTGGGTGGATCTGTTGGGCGACTTGGGCAAGAGAGTCCGCGGGACTCACTTGGGGAACAACAAACCCACGGTGATTATCAAGGATACGATTGTGGTCGCTTCGATCATCATGGATTTCCCCAGTGTGCAGGCGGGCCCGCCCGGACACATCCGGGGCTATGACGTCCGGACCGGTAAACTGAAGTGGCGCTTCCACAGCATCCCGCAGGAAGGCGAGTTCGGCACCGAGACCTGGGAGAACGATTCGTGGAAGCATACGGGCAACACGAATGTGTGGTCTATGATGACGGCCGACCCGGAACTGGGCTATATCTATCTCCCCTTCGGCGCCCCCACCAACGACTATTACGGCGGCCATCGGCTTGGCGATAATCTGTTCTCGCAGAGTTTGGTCTGCTTGGATGCGGAGACGGGCGAGCGTGTGTGGCATTTTCAGGCGGTCCATCACGGCATATGGGATTATGATTTTCCGTGTGCCCCGAATTTGATCGACATCACGGTAGACGGCGAGGCGATTAAGGCGGTGGTGCAGGTCAGCAAGCAGGGATTCACGTTTGTTTTTGACCGCGTTGCGGGCAAGCCTGTTTGGCCGATTGAGGAACGTCCCGTCGACACGAACACCACGGTGCCCGGAGAGAGATTGTCGCCGACGCAACCGTTCCCGACGAAACCGCCGCCCTTTGAACGGCAAGGAGTTTCCGAGGACGACCTAATCGATTTCACGCCCGAACTGAGGGCCGAGGCACTGGAGCTTGCCAAGAAGTACACGCTTGGCCCGATGTTTTCGCCGAACATTGTTATGACGGAAGAAAAGGAGGGGATGCTTCAAGTCCCCGGAGTCATTGGGGGCGCGAATTGGCCGGGGGCCTCCATCGATCCGGAGACGGGTCTGCTGTATGTCCAGTCGATGACGCTTCCCGGCATCTCGGGCCTGCTCAAGCCGCCGGATCCCAATCGCTCGAACCTTCGGTATGTTATCAATTCAGCGTTTACCGGCGATCCAAACGACAGTCTCGAATCCACATCGATCGGTCCTCAAGGCCTTCCACTTCTTAAACCGCCGTACTTCAGAATAACGGCGATTGACCTGAACAAGGGCGATCTTGCATGGCAGATCCCTTTCGGCGACGGACCCCGGAATCACCCGGCCATCAAGCACCTAAACCTGGGCCCTCTGGGGTCTCGTTTCCCCAATACTGTCTGGGCGGAGGGCGGTATTTTGGTCACGAAAACCCTAATCATCACGATACTGGCCGACTCCGATGAACTCGGCGACCGCTATGCGCGGGGATCCTGGTTGGTGGCTCTGGACAAGGCGACGGGGAATGAGGTCGGTCGGATCAAAGTGGACCGGCACCTGCACAGCTCCCCCATGACGGCGATGCACAATGGCCGACAGTACATCCTGGTTGCCGGAGGAGGGCGAACGGAACCGGCTGAAGTGCTGGCGTTCGGATTGCCACAGTAGGCGAAGGCGCCGCGTCGCGATGTCGTGAGAATCGAGCGCTCATCGTGAGTGCGTGAGACGAGTGGGAGGCGAACGCTTCATTATGCATTACCGTTTATTCTTGAACAGACAGATGAGCCGACTGGGGTTGCGTCGGAAGAAGATTTTTGCCATTGGTTTTAATAAGTGCGGCACGACGTCTCTGCATTCTCTCTTTTTGTCGTTGGGCCTTTCCTCCTATCACGGACAAGCTTGGAAGACCTGCGAGAACATGTCCATCCTCCACTCGTATGACTGTTTCAGCGACGGCATTCCGAAGGATCTCGCCAAGCTCGACACGGTATTCCCTGGATCGAAGTTCATCCTTCAATTGCGCGACCTCAAAAGTTGGGTTTTCAGTCGCCTTGCTCACATTGAGCGCATGACGGCCATGGACGCCCATGATGGAGGCCCGACTTGGGATAACACGGAGTTCGCTATAAAGGCTTGGATCAAGCAACGAAATGAGTACCATCTTTTCGTGTTGTCGTACTTTGCTGATCGCCCGTCGGATCTGCTGGTGGTGAACTTCATTCGCGATGAATCGGCGGCCGAAAAGGTGTGCGGCTTTCTTGGGTATGAGACTGCGGTCGAGCGCCCCAGGGAGAATGTGAATCCCAATAAGCAACCGCCCCCGGAACATGAAAAAATGTTCAAGAATTGTATCGCGGAGTTGCATCTAACTGACGAAGAGGTTTTGAACGATATCTTCTGTCCCAGTTTGGCTAGCGACGAAGATAAAGGCCGGTACCCTGAAGACAGCCGCCTCCTGCTGGATAGCGTCAACTGAACCTACCCGGTTGCTTGGTCTGGAGGGTATTCCTAACTAGATTCGCTGCTTCTCACTCGATACCTTCGTTCCAGGGCCGACCCAGAAGCAACTCCAGATCGGCAGCGGCAATCTGGAGATCCCGTGCAGCCCGTATCTGTTCGAGTTCGAAGTCGAGTAGCTGCCGGACGCTGTCCAGTAGGTCGAGAAAGTCGGCGCTGGTGTCCCCGGTCCCGTAGGCGCTCTGCAAACTCTCATAGGTCTGTTGGGCCTTCGGCAGGAGAGACTCCTCGTACAGGTTGAATCGCCGCAGGGCGTCGTCCATTCCAAACAACGCCATCTGCGCCGCGCTGCCCAAGGAGAGTTCCTTTCGATGCTTCTCGTGCTCCGCCGCGCGTTCCATGAGTTGGGCCTCCTTGATTCCGGCCTTTACTCGTTTACGCCAAATGGGCACATTGATGCGTAGCGAAAACATCACATTGTCGCGTCCGCCGCTCCGGTAGCTGATCGGTTCGTCCGAGTTCCCCAGCGCGTAGAGATCGATAAGGGTCCCGACCGGTCCCGCCGAAGTCCCGGTGAGGAGACGCTGGCCCGCGTGCAATGACGCTGGGAATGGGCGGTCTGGCCGAATCTGCCGCGGTGCGCTGATAGAGGTGTAGTCAATTCCCAGCGTGAAGTCGGGGTATCCTTTCATGCGCGCCAACTCGACCTGTTTGGCGTCACTTTCGATGAGGTAGCCCAAGGCGCTCAGGTCGGGGTTGGCCTGTCGAATCGTAGCCAAGACCGATTCGCTGGAGGGCGGGCCCGGCGGGAAAGACGCCTGCATGGGCCACGGCAGCGAGTCATCTCCCGCCGCGAGGCCGAGCGTCTCCGCCAGCAAGGCCGATAGAGCCGGACGCACGCGGTTCAGGCTATCGAGTTTGTCTTGCACGGTCGTCAACTCTATCTGTACGCGAAGCAATTCGTCTTCCTTGGCCAGCGCAAGCGAATATTTCGAGCGAACGATTTCCTCGGTGAATTCGAGATACTCGATCTGGGCCGCGCTCAGCCGAATGCTCTCGCCGAGAAACGTGTACTCGAAATATCTTCTCTTTACATCGGCGAACACTTGATTTCGCATGGAATAGAAACGGGAGAGCGCCGCTTCTGCCTGGGCCGCTGCTTTGTCACGGCGTGCACGCACGGTGCCAAACCACGGAAACTTCTGCGCCACCACAATTTTCATCCGGTTCATATCAGACTGTAGAAACTGGCCATAGGTAAGCATCGGGTCGTCCAACGACATGGCTTGCGGTATCCGCTCGAGCGCGGCCTGCCATTGGTCATAGCGCATATGCAGCGCCGGATTGTTCTCGCCCGCCTCGATAAGATAGGCCTTTAATTCTTCGTTGGCTGCGAAAAATACGGGTGGCTGAATTTCCTGCTGCGCTAGCGCGGATGCGAACAAAACCATGACTATCGACATGCCGGTTTCCTTTCATCGAACATTTCGTGACAACAAGACGATTGGTAGCGGTGACCATTATGCTTCTAAGGATTGGTGTGGATCGATCCCGTCGGCGTAAACGATTCACGGAAACTGTCGAGCCTGAACTGCCACTCCTTGATCAAGGAATAGAGAACCGGCACCAGAATAACGGTCACGATGACGACGAACATTCCACCGAAGGATGGGATGGCCATAGGCACCATGATATCGGCGCCGCGGCCGGTCGAGGTTAAGACCGGAAGAAGAGCGAGAATCGTCGTGCCCGTGGTCATCAGGCAAGGGCGAATGCGGCGTTGCGCCCCGGCGACGGTGGCCTCGCGTATTTCGGTGATCGATTTGGGTTTTCTCGTGGCGAAGCTTTGATCGAGAAAGGTGGCAATGACCACGCCGTTGTCTGAAGCGATACCGAAGAGGGCCAGGAATCCGACCCAAACAGCGACGCTAAGATTGATGGGATGAACCTGGAAGAGGTCGCGAAGATTCGTGCCAAAGACGCTGACGTCGAGAAACCACGGCTGAGCGTAGAGCCATAGGAGAATGAAGCCGCCGGCCCAGGCCACGATGATGCCCAAGAAAACCAGTGACGTCGTGGCCGCGGAGCGAAACTGTAGGTATAGGATCATGAAGATGACAAACAACGCGGCGGGGAGGACGACCGCAAGCGTCTTCTGTGAACGGACTTGATTCTCGTAATTGCCGGCGAAGGTATAGCTGACGCTGGCGGGCAAGATGTATTCACCGCTGTCAATCTTCGCCTGCAAAAAACGCTGACACTCCTCGACTACATCGACTTCGGCAAATCCAGGTTTCATGTCGAACAAAACATAACCCACGAGAAAGGTATCTTCGCTCTTGATCGCCTGCGGGCCCCGCAGATAACGGATTTCCGCCAGTTGGCCGAGCGGGATTTGGGCCCCGTTCGCCGCCGAGACGAGAATCTTGTCTAGGCTTTCTATCTGGTCGCGCAGCTCCCGCATGTAGCGCACACGCACGGGATAGCGCTCTCGCCCCTCGACGGTGGTGGTAATCCGTCGGCCACCGACGGCGACTTCTATTACGTCTTGCACCTGGCGGACGTGCATGCCATAACGGGCGATGGCTTTGCGGTCGATGTCTATTTCAAGATAAGGCTTTCCCACGATCCGGTCCGCGATTACGGCGGCGGGTTCCACGCTGGGCACCTCCTTGAGGAAACGCTCGATCTCAAGGCCTACCTTCTCGATTGTGTCTAAATCGGGCCCCTTGATCTTGACTCCCATCGGCGCGCGCATGCCGCTCTGCAACATGACGATACGTGCGGCGATGGGCTGGAGTTTCGGAGCCGAAGTGGTTCCTGGGATTTTCGCCGCTGTTACGATTTCGTCCCAGAGGTCGTTGGGCGAGCGAATGTGGCTCCGCCATTGACGATAGGGCCGGCCCCCAGAATCAGGGATCAGTTCGCCGTCCCCATCCCGCGCGAATTCTCTGGTCTCGTCGTCGTAAGCGAAATCGATTCGATGTCCGTCGGAGTCGGATACGTATTCCGGCTTGTAGTTAATCACCGTCTCAATCATCGAAATGGGCGCTGGGTCCAAAGGACTCTCGACGCGCCCAATCTTTCCGACGACGGATTCAATTTCCGGAATCGAGGCCAGAGCCTGATCCTGATAACTCACAACCTCTAGGACTTCGCCAATCGAGGCGTGTGGCATCGTCGTCGGCATGTAGAGAAAGGATCCTTCGTCCAGCGGCGGCATGAACTCCTTGCCGAGTCCAGGAAACTTCGCCGAAGCCGCTTTCCATGCTCGCCCCTGGGTGATCTCTTCTGAGGAAAGTCCAGACTTTTGAGCGATAGAAGGCGCCCACCCGAACATGCTTTCAAAGCCAATCCAGGCCGACCCGCCCAGTACGATTATGGCGCAGGTTATCGCAAGGAACGGTGCCTTGTAGAGGAGGCACCACCGAAGGATACTCGAGTACATTCGTTGGAAAATCAATAAGGAACCCAGCAAGCCACCGATGGCCCCCGCGACAAAGAGGAAGTTTCTGACGGTTCCGATCTCCGGTCCCAGAGGCATCCACTCGCGTGACAGCAGCACACCGACGATAAGAATGGCGATGATGCTCGCGCCATGAGAGGTCCTTCGCCGAACCCAATCCGGCAGGAAATCCACCGCCAGATGGTATAGCGCGAACAGGACAATCAGGCCGCCCAACCACCAGGGGGCGAAAAACGTGCAAATGACGCCGACCGCCGCGAGTGTAAGCAGTCCCACTCTCTTGAGAAACTTAGATTCCGATCGTTTGGCCAGAAGAACGTGCGCCAGCGGCGGAATGATTACGAGCGATACTATGACCGACGCAATGAGGGCAAAGGTCTTGGTGAACGCGAGGGGCTTGAAGAGTTTTCCCTCTGCCGCAATCATGGTGAACACCGGAAGGAAGCTGACGACGGTGGTCGATACGGCCGTCACAACTGCGCCCCCGACCTCGCGTGTCGCCTTGAAGATCGTGTCCATCGTGTCGTCGCCTTCCTCGGCGATATCGAGGCGATGTAGGATGTTTTCGCAGACGATTACACCCATATCGACCATGGTACCAATCGCAATGGCGATGCCCGACAACGCCACGATGTTGGCATCTACGCCGAAGGCCTTCATCGCGATAAAGCACATGAGCACGGCCAACGGCAGCAGTCCGCTGATGATGAACGAACTGCGCATGTGCATCACCATGACCAACACAACGATGATCGTCACGAGGAGTTCTTCGGTGAGGGCCGATTCCAGCGTCCCGAGGGTTTCGTTGATCAGAGACGTGCGGTCGTAGAAAGAAACCACGGTGACTTGACTGATGGTTGCCCAATCCGGCCATTGCGAACGCTCCGTTGTGCGGAGCCATTCTAACCATGCGTCCTGATTGAGATAGGGGCCATCGTAGGCATCGAAGCCTTGGGCGATGGCGAATTCCTCGACGTCGCGGCGGCTCACGCGGGTATCGTCGATCACGGCTTTGCTGGGGAGGCCTGGGGCGATTTCAGCGATTTTCGCCTTGACGTTCTTGATGATCTCAAGCGGATTCGCGCCGTAACGTGCAACCACGACACCGCCTACCGCTTCGGCCCCTTCTTTGTCTAGGGCACCCCGGCGCAGGGCCGGCCCCAATGAAACCTTGGCCACGTCCTTGATGTAAACCGGAACGTTATCGTTCACCTTGACGACCGAATCTTCGATATCCTCGAGGGATTCGATAAAGCCAAGGCTGCGGATGACGTACTCCACCTTGTTGACCTCTATCGTGCGCGCGCCCACGTCGACGTTGGACATGCTTACGGAGCGGAACACGTCGTCGAGACTGATCCGGTTGGCGCGCATGGCGTCCGGATCGACGTCGATCTGGTACTCCTGCACAAACCCGCCAACGGACGCCGCTTCGCTCACACCTTCTGCCGACAATAGGCTGTACCGCACGTACCAATCCTGAATCCTGCGCAATTCATGGAGATCCCAACCGCCGACAGGGTTTCCGTCGGGGTCGCGTCCTTCGAGGGTGTACCAATAGATTTGGCCTAAGGCGGTCGCATCCGGGCCGAGTGCGGGTTGTACACCCTCCGGCAATGTTCCAGTCGGTAAGCTGTTGAGCTTCTCGAGGACGCGGCTGCGGGACCAATAGAAATCAATGTCTTCATTAAAAATGATGTAGATCGATGAGAAACCGAAGAACGAGAACGTCCTGACGGTCCTGACACCGGGTAATCCCAGAAGTGAGACGGTCAAGGGATAACTGATCTGATCTTCCACATCCTGCGGGGAACGCCCCATCCACTCTGTAAATACAATCTGCTGGTTCTCCCCGATATCGGGGATGGCGTCTACGGCAATGGGATTTCTGGGCAACCAACTGGTTTCCCAATCGAAGGGGGCTACCATGACGCCCCACAGGGCGAAGAAGACGGCCAATACGCCGACAACCAATTTATTCTTCAGACAAAACAGAATGAGTCTGTCCATCAACGAATGGGGGCCATCTGCCGTCGCGGACGCTTCCTCGTTATTACCCATCGAGGTTCGCTTTGGAGTGTCCGGCGTGATCGTGGCCGCCCCCTCCCCCGCCTTCGGGAGTCATCATGCTGGGTTTCGCCAAAATCTGAAGCGCGCTGTCAATTTTGAAGTTCCCGTTCGTGACGACCCGTTCCCCCTCATCCAACCCGCGACGCACGATGTAGTACTCGCCCGTTCGGGGTCCCAAGACAATTTCTCGGCCTTCGTAAGTAGGCTTGTCTTGCTCGGGGACTTCCACGTAAACGACGGCGCGTGTGCCCGTCAGCAGCGGGGCTGTGGCTGGAATGACCAAGGGCATATCTTCCGAACTCGACGCGGCCGACACGTACCCGAGATCCTCCGTCTTGACCAACGCCATGCCGCAAATGTCGCAGTCGCCCGGGGCGTCTTTCACGATTTCCGGATGCATGGGGCCCATCCATTTCCCGGCCAATCCCGGATCCATCACGCGTCCCCCGGTAGCGACCTGCGCACGCACGATAGCGCGTGCAAACATTTCCGGCTTGAGACGGCCATCCTCGTTGGGCACGTTCACACGCACTTTGATGGTGCGCGTCGTTCGGTCGAGCACCGGATCGATGAAGGTGATCTTTCCCGAAAACATGTCGCCGGGATACGCTTCCGTATAGAACTCAACGGTCTGACCCAAATGAAGCCACGCGAGATCCGACTCGTAGGCGTCAAGCAGAAGCCAGACTTTGCTCAGATCGGCGATCGTGTAGATATTCGTGCCTTCCTGAACGTACATGCCTTCCTGACCGCTCCGGTGGATCACGGTGCCGCCCATGGGCGCGTACACCGTGATGTGATCCGACGATATTCCGGTCCGTTCCGCTTCGTCGATCTGATCGTCGGTTAGGCCCCACCTGCGTAGTTTATCGCGCGCCGCTTCCAAATTGGCTTTCGCGGATCGCTTCAGGGTCTCGGGCGAATCCGAGCGCACCCGTTTCACATTTTCCGCGGCCCGCCGGAGTTCGTCCTGCCCGGCAAGCAAATCCGGGCTGTACAGATACACCATGTGGTCGCCCTTTTTGACCTGGACGCCCGTGTAGTCGACGTAGAGGCGATCCAGGCGACCGGGTACCCAGGCCGTAATGTAGCCCAGCTTCGTCTCGTCGTAGTCGACCTTTCCAACCATGCGGATTTCGGCCGGGACGAAACGCCTCTCAACCGCGCTGGTCTGGATATTCATCAGTTCTTTCGCGGCCAAGGTCGTAGTGAATCGGCGCCTTCCCCCCATGTCATCGTCGCCGCTCGTGAGCGGGATTAAAGTCATACCACAAATCGGACATTTACCCGGCTTCGGCAGTTGAATTTGTGGATGCATCGAGCAGGTCCATACCTCGGCTGCAGAAGGTTCAACCTCCCCGTGGTCGTGAGCCTCCCCGGCTTGAGTCGACGGTTCCGGTCCCAAACTCTCATTGAAGAAAAAACCGAGGGAAAAAGTAACCACGAGCGCTGCGAAGAAGCCAAGCTTGGCCGCCGCTCTCCCGAAGAAGCGCTTCACGCTTGAAATATTGAACTTGTCCTCAGCCATGTCTCGCTGCTCCTTTGTGATGGAGATTGAGCAACCGCGAAGTCTATACCCTAACGTAGACCACCCGCTCTCTACCGAAAACACTCCGGTTCCATACTAGCCATTAGGTATATTCAATCATACCCCAGACAAAGGTCACGGGTTAGTTTTTTTGCGGAAAGGGCTGCTGGTGCCAGAAAGACTCGCCTACGCCGTCAACCTGAGCGCTGCGAGGGATTTCTTAGCGAAAGCGAGTTAATAATGGTGCCGGAGAGAGGACTTGAACCTCCACGGGGTTGCCCCCACATGGTCCTGAACCATGCGTGTCTGCCAATTTCACCACTCCGGCACTTGGAGTTCCGCTTGGATGTGGCCTGAGACGTTGCGATTGCTCTCGTCAGGTAGGCCTCGCTTGTGTTGCGGGAGGCGGATCGTATCGCAGTGGGGCTGTTGCTGTCAAACGATGACGCTTTGAATTTCTTTCGCACCACCACGCCCATCCCGGCGTGACTCGTGGTGGCACCTGATTCTGTGGGCCTGAAGCACCCTCGGAATGTACACGGAAATATTAGGGCTTGACAAAATCAATTACATCTGTAATCATAGCGAGTATTACAATCGTAATTAAGGAGACCCACATGAGCTTGAGGAGACCCGCATGAGCCCATTGCCCCGCATCGCCGATTCTGAGTGGCACGTCATGAAAGTCCTCTGGGAGGATTCGCCGCATACGGCGAACGAAGTGGTCGAGAGGTTGAGCGATGGGCTCTCGTGGAGTCCGCGCACGGTGAAGACGCTCTTGAACCGTCTGGTGAAAAAGAAGGCGCTCGGGTTCAGGCAGGAGGGCCGGGTCTACCATTACTTCCCCAAGGTGAATGAGGAGGATTGCGCGCGGGCAGAGCGGGATTCTTTTTTGCAGCGCGTGTACGGCGGCGCGTTGACGCCGATGGTGGCGCAACTGATCGAGGAAGAAGAATTTGATGCAGAGGAGCTGGCTGAATTGCGAGCGCTGCTGGAAAAGGGAATGCGAAGTACGAAGGGGAAGCGCACTAAGAAAAGGAGGGCTCAATCATGAACGCGATGGCGGAATTTCTTCCGGAGGCGTGGCGCTGGGTGTTGGAGGCCACGCTGCAAGCTTGCATTATCGTAGCGGTGATTCGGGTTGTTCAGTTGGGACTGGGGAAACGGCTCGCGCCGCGTTGGCATTACGCGCTGTGGCTGCTCCTGCTTGCGCGGATGGTGATGCCGTGGGCTCCGGAGAGCAGCGTGAGCATATTCAATCTGATCGAGGTGTTTCGAGCGCCTCAGGTCGAATCGATGTCACTCCTCGTCACCGAAGTAACTGTGCTTTTGGGGATGCCTGAACTAGTGAGGCCTGTGGTTGAACTTCCGGAGCCGTCGCTGTGGGAAGCGGCGTGGGCTCTTGCGAAGTCGGTCGGCGCGTTCCCTATCATCTGGTTTAGCGGGATGGGCTTTGTCCTTGCGTATGTGGCCTTGCGGAACTTCGTGCTGTGGCGGGCCTTTCGCCGTGCCCGCCCGCTGACGGACGAAAAAGCGTTGGCCTTGCTCGACGCCTGCCGCTCGGAGATGGGCATCCGCCGTTCGGTTCCGGTGATCGTCGCGGGCAAGATGTTTTCGCCGGCGTTATTCGGCTTGGTCCGGCCCCGTCTGATTCTGCCTACCGGTCTAACCGAATCAATCTCATCGGAGCAGCTCCGTTTCGTTTTTCTGCACGAACTGTCACACCTGAAACGGCGCGACCTTCCCGTCAACTGGCTCATGACGCTTGTGCTTGCGGTCCACTGGATGAACCCCTTGCTGTGGTATGGCTATTACCGCATGAGGCTGGACCGCGAACTTGCCTGCGACGCCCTCGCGTTGTCGTATGTCCAAGATGAAGACCCGAATGAATACGGGCTGGCTATCCTCGAACTGGTCGAACGCCACTGTCGGTCGCACCGGATGCCGGGGATGGTCGGCATTCTCGAAAATACCTCGCAGTTGAAACGGCGCATCTCGGCGATTGCGGTATTCAAGAAGAATTCCTACCGGTGGACGTTGCTGGCGGCGGCGGTTCTGCTAACGCTGGGCGGCGCGGTGCTGACGGATGCGCTGGCTACGGAGGAGCCGGATCCGGAGCCGACGGAGGAGGCGGTGGCGGAGCCATTGACGGCCTTCTCAACATCTACGCTTGATGCGGCATCACAGGAACCCAAGGACGGGGCGGACATAAAACCTCCGAAGCTCAACTATGATGACACCAGGAAGGTTTCGTATCTGCGAAATAATGAGCTGCCCAAGTCTGAAGATCCTCTGCGGCGGTTTGTCACCTTATCTTTTCGTGGAGACTCGCTTCTGTTGGCGGTGGAGCAGATGGCAAAAATGGCCGAAATCGACATCGTCTTCCCCAAAAACATAAGCGGTTCAGTTAACGCCCAATTCACCGAGATGCCGCTGGGGAAGGTTATCGACTCAGTCCTGGAAGTGCACGGCCTTCGAATACAAAAGATCAACGATATTTTCAATATCGTCGCGATGCCTGCGGACTATACCGAGACAGAAAGTTTTCGGGTTCGCCATGTCGATCCCACGTCCGTGCTACCGCATGTCCAGAACTTGGTGGGTAGGACAGGAACGGTGTCGGCGGATTTGGTTGGCGGTCACATCATCGTGTCCGGAACAAACCGGCAGGTGCGGGACGCGAGGAATCTCATTGAACGGTTGGAAGCGATTGCGGCTTCTGAACAAGAAGAAGACGAAGCGCGCCAGCAGGCGTTGTCGGAAACGGTGCGACAGGGTAACACGGAGGAGAGTGCCGAAAGCGTTTCGAACAGTGAACTGAGCGAAATTAGAAGCACTGCGGATGGAGAGGTCTCGTCGACATCGGTTACTCAGGTCAAACCGCGCAAGAAACTCAGCTCCACGGAAATGGCCCTTGAAACGGTGATTGGAGCCAGTTTCGTCGACCAGCTCCATCTCGTCATGTTTGCCGAATACATTGGGGAGGCCTACGACATCAACATCGTGATCGACAGCCGCGTGGTTCGGCCTCCCCCCGGAAGCCCAAAAATCACTCCCGAGCCCGGTGAACTCACTGGGCAAACTGAATACGTTACGGACGGAATGATCCCGTACGTAAACCTTAAGAATATGATGATCAAGAATATTTTGAAGGCGGTTCTCCGGCCACTTAATTTGGACTATTCTGTCCAGCTTGATTTTGTGTGGATTTCGTCGCCGGAGAAGATTCGGGGGGAGACGTTTGAGGATTTGGAGTTGGGCTCGGGTGTAGCGCCGGGAAGAGTTCAAGAGGGCGGGTTGGAGCAGCAGTCTGACGAAGAGAAATCGAGCGAACTTGTCACGCCGTCCGACACGCGTGAAGACGCGCCGCAAGAAGGAGACACTTCGGCGCCGTCGGATCTCGTGATTCACGTGGACGAGTCGCTAAGCCCGCTTGAGAACGTTCTGGAAACTGTGACGAACGTCACCTTCGTTGAACAGATTCATCTTATCGATTTTGTTGAACACATCATCGAGGGGCACGACATCAACATCATGATTGATGGCCGTTTGGTACGGCCGCCTGAGGGCACGGGAGATTCGAAAACTCGGCCTGATGGGACTCCGTATGAGTACGCAACGGACGGAATCATCCCGTATGTCAACTTTAAAAATATGCGGCTTAAGGATATTCTCAAGGCGGTGCTCACGCCGATGAATCTGGCTTACTCGGTTCAGCCGGGTTTTGTTTGGATTACTACGCCGGAACGGTTGAAGTCGGAGACGTATGAGGTATTGGAGACGCGGTACTATGAAATCAATCAGAAGGTGTTTAATGCCCTCTTTGACGAAGACGCTGAGATAGTGACGAACATTGTCCATCCCGATCCTGAGAATCCGGATGAGACCGTTGCCTTTTTCCAATCGGATGACTTTCCATTCCTTCCCGATATTATCGATCCGGTATCAGGAGAGATTCTATCTTACGCGGTGTACAGTACGGTAAAGCAATACCTCATTGCGTACAATTCGCCCACGAACCTGAATAAGTTTGAGGGTCACCTTCTGGAAACAGAAGAGAAGATTCTTGCCGAGGAGTAACCGCATGTGCGTTGGGTGTTCGCGCCCCTGTGTTACGAATTATCAGGGCCTTGGATTGCAACATGTCATTACGAGTCAGAACCCGCTTCGCGGGAAATTGGGATAAGGACAAAAGCGAGAACCGGG
>JAPYPO010000615.1 GCA_029937645.1 Candidatus Hydrogenedentota bacterium | reverse complement strand
ACCTTCAAGTTGCTGAAATTTCGGACGATGACGCACAAGAAGCGAGAGGTCGTGGGCGAGGTACTCGCGGGAAATCCGGAAGTGACTCTTATGGGCCGGCCACTACGGCGATTCAAGATAGATGAATTACCGCAGCTCCTGAATGTTCTACGCGGAGACATGTCGTTTGTGGGGCCCCGCCCCGCCATGCCGGAACAGTTGGCCGAGTACGACGAGACTTCCAAGCAACGGCTGTTGGTGCGGCCAGGGCTGACGGGTCTTTCGCAAGTAAACGGAAATATTTATCTGACCTGGCCCGAGCGCTGGAAGCTCGATGTCGAGTATGTGTACAATCTGTCGCTGGGGTGGGACATTCGGATTCTTCTAAAAACGATCCTGGTAGTCCTGCTTGGTGAGCACAGGTTTAAGAAGACAGGTAACCATGGCGAAGACTGAAAAACCCTTTCGTATTGCTCTGGCAGGCGCCGTGGAGAGTACGAAAACGATTCTTGAGTCTCTGGTTCGTAACAACGTCGATGTGGCCTGCGTTTTGGGATTGTCAGAAAAGAAGAGTCAAAACGTGTCCGGCTATACCCGCCTCGACGCAATAGCGAAAGCGGCCGGCATTCCTTACTGGGATTTTGACAACATCAACGATCCGGAAACCGTTTCCAACGTTCGAAAGATAGAGCCGGATTTGTTGTTCGCCGTTGGCCTATCCCAATTGGTTAGAGAGGAAATGCTCGCGCTTCCGCGTCATGGATGCGTCGGTTTTCATCCCACCACCTTGCCCCAGGGGCGAGGCCGCGCTCCCTTGGCATGGCTGACGTTGGATGGAGGAGAAGGGGCGGCGAGTTTCTTCCTCATGGATGAAGGGGCCGATTCCGGGCCCATTTTTGTCCAGGATTTTTTCGTAGTCGATGCCACAGATTACGCATCTGACGTGATGGATAAGATAAACGGTGCCATTGAGCGGGCATTGGATCGATGGGCGCCGGACCTTTGCCAAGGCATCCTTCGGCACACAGTCCAGGATGTATCACAGGCCACCTACCATGGCAAACGCAGCATGGCCGATGGCCGGATAGATTGGAGTCAGTCTACGGCTTCGGTTTACGCTCTGATACGCGCCGCGTCAAAGCCTCACCCTGGCGCATACACCTATACGCGCGGTCGCAAACTGATCCTATGGAGTGCCACGCCGGAAACGCAGCTAAAATACCGCGGAGTGGAAGGAAGTATTCTGCTCGTGGACGATCGCGGTGCGCTGGTTCAGACGGGCGATGGATTGATATGGTTGGAAGACACCCGATGGGCGGACAAAGAAACCGAAGGCGTCGCCACACTGCGAGTCGGCTGGAAGCTGGGTATCGACGTAGAGGATGAACTCTATTCGATGCGCCGGGAAATCGACGCCCTGAAGACAATAGTCGCCGACTTGGGAGATCGCTAACTCCATGAAAGTTCTCGTAGTCGCCCCCCATGCGGATGACGAAGTCCTCGGTATGGGAGGCACGATAGCCCGTTTCGCGGAGGAGGGTCACGACATCCATGTCGCGATCATGACCGGGCACGGCGAAGAAGGAGAACACCCTATTTGGCCCAGAGAAGAATGGGACAAGATCCGCGCCGAAGCCCAGGAAGCTCATGAAATACTCGGCGTAAAAGAAACGCTGTATCGCGAAATTCCGGCCGTCTTAGTTGCGGAAACACCTTCTTGGCAGGTGAACAAAATTGCCGCGGACTTGCTCGCGCACGTTCGTCCCGACTCGCTCTACCTGCCGTTTCAATACGATATGCATAGGGATCACCGCGAAATTTTCCATTCATTTTCCATCGCATTCAGACCGAGTTCGGAAGTCGGGCGGGCGGTTCGAAATATCTATTCGTACGAGGTGATGTCGGAAACGCATTGGAGTTCGCCGTATCTTGAGCCCGGCTTCATTCCAAATGCATGGTCCGACATTTCTGGATACCTGGAAAAAAAAGTTGCGGCGTTGCAATGTTTCAAAAGCCAAATGCGGGCGTTCCCCGATGCGCGCTCCATCGAGGGCGTCGAGGCGTTGGCAAAATGGCGTGGAGCGCTCGCCAGTTTTCATGCAGCGGAAGCGTTTGTCCAAATTCGCGCAATTTTGTAGAGGCAATGTCTCATGGGGCAATCCCAAGCCGACCTTTATATTCTCGGAGCAAGCGGACATGGCGCCGTAGTCGCGGAGATCGCTATGGCGCTCGGATATCGCAAGATCGTGTTTTGCGACGACGACCCCGCCAAGATCGGCCAGACCATTCTAGATTGTCTGATTATTGGCGACCGCCACGCCGTTCCCGAAGAGGCGGAGGTTGTGATCGCGATCGGCAACAACATCATTCGAAATCAGGTTATTGACGAGGCTGTGAAACAAGAATGGGTTCTTCCGGCATTGATTCACCCTAGCGCGGTCATATCACCTAGCGCGAAAATCCATGCGGGCACTGTGGTCATGGCGAACTCTGTTGTGAAT
>JAPYPO010000064.1 GCA_029937645.1 Candidatus Hydrogenedentota bacterium | reverse complement strand
GATGCCTTTAGAGCGGCAGGTGTGCCCTCTCGCCTTGTCGTTATAAAAGGGGCCGGTCACGGTTTCCCGGGCGCGTATGGCAAAGAGGCAGCCGCCGCGCTGGCGGATTGGTTTGATCGGTACCTACGTGGCCTCAGCGCCGACTAGCACCGCGCCTCGATTGGGCCCATCGCAGGACGAACGTGGAAACGAAGGAGTACGTCCAAATTTTACTTTCTGATAAATCGAACTCGGCGGGAGCGTTGCCACGCATCCATTTTAGCGGCATCGGGGGGACGGCTATGGTGGCCGGGGCGCGGCTGGCGGTCGAGGCGGGCTACGAAATTCGCGGGAGTGACAATCCACTCTATCCGCCCACCTCTGAGATGGTGAAATCCCTTGGCGTAGAGGTCTACGAGGGTTTTCAAGCCGAGAATTTGGATTGGGATCCGGCCCTCGTAGTGATCGGCAACGCGCTAAGCCGGGGCAATGCGGAGGTCGAGGCAGTCCTCGAGCGGGGCATCCCTTACCAGAGCTTGGCGGAGTGGATTAAAAATGCCCTCCTGTGGGAACGCCAGCCTGTGGTCTTAACTGGAACCCACGGCAAGACGACGACGACGGCCATCACGGCGCACCTCCTCGACCAGGCAGGCCTGTCGCCGGGCTTCCTCATCGGTGGGCAACCCCTGAATTTTAAGCACTCTTCGCGGCTCGGCGCACGCGGCGCGCCCTTTGTCATCGAGGGCGACGAATACGACACAGCCTTCTTCGATAAACGGGCCAAGTTTTTTCATTACCTCCCCCGTGTGGCCGTGGTCACGTCGCTCGAATTTGACCACGGAGATATTTACGATTCTATCGAAGATATCGAGCTGGCGTTCCAACGCATGTTGCGACAAATTCCCGCATCGGGCCACGCGATCCTTTGCGCTGACTCCGATCGCGCCGTGGCCCTTAAAGACCACGCGTTCAGCCATGTTACGACCTACGGGTTTGCCGAAGCCGCCGAGTGGCGAATCGAAGACCGAGGCTGGTCCGATGGGTTCCAGCGGTTTGCCCTGTTTCGGAAGGGCGCGGAATGGGGTGTATTTCAGACGACCCTCGTCGGGGCTCACAACATCCAGAATGCGGCGGCAGCGCTCATCGTAAGCGCGCTGCACGGTATCGCACCCGATAAGCTGGCGGAATCTCTTGCCTCGTTCGCGGGCATCAAACGCCGCATGGAAGTGTTTCATGAATTTGGAGGCGTCACCTTCGTTGACGATTTCGCCCACCACCCTACGGCCATTCAAGGAACCATTGCAGCGGCGCGGACGCGTTGGCCGAAGGCGCGCCTTGTTGTGCTATTTGAACCCCGCTCCAATACCACCGTGACCAATCGATTCCAGGATAGCCTGACGAAGGCCCTGAGCGGAGCCGATGTCGTTTGGATCGGCCCCATTCATCGCGGAGATCGGTTGCCTCCGGAGGATCGCCTGGATCGCGTACGCCTCGTGGCTGAATTGGAACGCTCGGGCGGGGTGGCCAATTTCTCGGACGACGTGGACGAAATAGTGGGGCGAGTCCATTTGGACGCTCGGGAAGGGGATTTGACGCTTGCCTTGAGTAATGGGGCATTTGGCGGAATATACGAGCAGATCAAATTGTCTTTTTCGTGACCCTGAATTCCTCGGGAATCAGGAATACCTTGCACAAAACATAGAATTAGGGTAGCATTCGGATATCTCATCCGGGTTTGAGCCGCTGCCACGCCGTGATGCAAAGAATAGGAGTAGAAAAATGTCGGACGGGATCTTGCTTGATGCGGGTACGAACGAAATGGAATTACTGGTGTTCCGGATCGGGCCTGTTCAGTGTGGCATCAACGTAGCAAAAGTCCGCGAAATTATCGAACCCGTCAAGACCTATCCTGTTCCGCTGTCACCCGAGGGCATCGTGGGGACTTTTCTCCTTCGCGAAAAGGTTCTGACCCTCATCGATTTACGCAGCCATCTGGGTCTGGATACCTATTCAGAAGAGAAAGAACGCCGACTGGTTATCGTGATCGAGCTGAACGATTCCCGGTGTGGGATCATGGTCGATTCCGTCGAAGTGATCCACCGCCTCAGTTGGGATTCAATCGAGCCGCCGTCTCAATTTTTGACCGAAGTGGGCGCGCCGGTAACGGCGATGACAAAGATTGACGATGTTGTGGTGCTCATTCTTGATCTCGAATCCCTCTTGAGCGAATTGCTGGGCACAGCCAATATTGATGAGCAGACCGAGATACCGAAGGAGGAGGCTTCGCAGAATTCAGAAGTTCGAATTCTAGTCGCGGACGATTCGCCCACCATCCGCGATACGGTCGTCAAGCTGCTGAACGCCGCAGGCTACACGGATGTAACGGCGTGTAGTGACGGCAAGGAAGCCTGGGATACCTTATCGCAGCAAGAAGGCGATACGAATCAGTTTGATATGTTGCTTTCGGATGTGGAGATGCCGCGCATGGATGGCCTCCATCTCACGTCGCGCGTGAAGAATAATGATCGGTTGAAGGACATGCCGGTTGTCCTTTTCTCTTCGCTTCTCAACGAGGAGAATACGCGCAAAGGAGAGGCCGTAGGCGCCGATGCCCAGGTCGTCAAGTTTAAGACAGACGAATTGATGCAAGCCGTCAACTCCTGTCTAAAGAAATCGCGGGACGCGGCCGCGGTGGCCGAGTAGGCAACAACTACAACCCGGCGGAACGGTCCGTTAGACGTTGAAGCGGAACAGCATGACATCGCCATCGTCGACCACGTAGTCTTTCCCTTCAACGCGCATGGCGCCGGCGGCCTTGGCGGCGGTCTCGGATCCGTGTTCGACATACGTTGCGTAGGCGATAACCTCGGCCCGTATGAAACCGCGTTCGAAATCCGTGTGAATAACGCCCGCTGCGCCCGGCGCTGTCGTGCCCCGGCGAATCGTCCAGGCGCGCACTTCCTTTGGCCCGGCGGTGAAATAGCTAATCAGCCCCAGCGCCTCGTAACTCTTGTGGATGACCTGCTCAAGCCCGCTTTCCTCCGCGCCCATGGACTGCAAAAACTCCAGCCGCTCGTCGTCGGAGATCCCCGCCATTTCCTCTTCAACTTTTGCGCATAGCTTGACGACTTCCGCGCCCTCCTCGGCGGCGATGCGCCGAACCTCCTTGGCGTAATCGTTATCCTCGGCGAGTCCGTCTTCGTCTACGTTCGCCGCGTAGATGACCTTCTTCGAGGTAATCGGGCGGAGCTCTTGAATCAGATCGCGAAACGCGTCGGAGTCTTGGTCGGTAAACAGGGAAAGCCGCTTCCCTTCGCCGAGGTGCGCCTTCAACTGCTCCACCAAATCGGCGGCAATCTGAAGGGACTTGTCTCCCTTGAGTTGCTTTGCAATCCGTTCGGCCTTTCGCTCGAATTGCTCCAGGTCGGCCAAAACCAATTCCGTGTTGATCGTGTCGATGTCGTCGCTGGGCGAGGGCGTGGCATTCACGTGAACCACATTATCGTCGTCGAAGCAGCGCACCACATGCACAATGGCCGACGTCTCGCGGATGTTGCCGAGGAATTTGTTGCCCAGCCCCTCTCCCTTGCTCGCGCCTTCAACCAATCCGGCGATATCCAGAAACTCGATCGTCGCTTGGATGGTCTGCTTCGGCTCCACCAGTTCCACCAGCGTGTCCACGCGAACATCGGGAACCGTGACCACTGCCTTGTTGGGCTCAATGGTGCAAAAGGGATAGTTGGCCGCTTCGGCATTTTGCGCTTTGGTGAGCGCGTTGAAAACGGTGCTCTTGCCTACATTGGGCAGGCCCACAATTCCGATACTGAGTGCCATGGGTTTCCTTGATTATTGGGCCGCGGTGAGTCAGGCTTGGGCAGGGGATCATTCTGGGGCGTCGCGCAAAAAACCGATCAAGAATCCAATAGGCGAAATTCGCCCGTGTCGCGAACGCAGTCGGGAGTATAGCATAGGGGCGCGCAAAGAGGCGTTGTGCGCGAAATATGCCTTCCCGATTCGCTTCGACTATACTCCTGATACTGAGAATGGGGTCGCCGGTATCGGGTGGAAACAGGGAGCCGCATGGGTCAAGAGATCGAGCGAAAATTTCTTGTCACGGGTGACGCATGGCGGGGAGCGCCAAAACGGGTCGCGAGTAGACAAGGGTACCTAAAATCCGGGAAAGGCGCTACGGTCCGCGTCCGCGTGATGGGGGATGGCGCGAAGTTGTGTGTCAAGGGTGGCGGCGGTGGTATCGAACGGGACGAGTATGAATACGAAATCCCGGTCGAGGATGCTGAGGAGATGTTGGCGAATTTGTGTGTCGGCGATATCGTCCGGAAAACGCGTCACTACATCAAACACATGGGCTTGCTGTGGGAAGTCGATGAGTTTCACGACGCGAATGAGGGCTTGGTAGTAGCCGAGGTGGAACTGGAGTCGGCGGATCAAGAGATTCCGTTGCCCTCGTGGGTCGGGGAAGAGGTGTCGCATGATCGCCGGTACAAGAACGCGGCGCTTTCGCGCGAACCGTTCAGGGAGTGGTAGGAAGCGATGACGGATAGGTTGGGGAAATGAATATTCGCGTTATCGCTAATCCGGTGGCCGGCGGCGGACGCGGCCGTGTTCAGGCGGAAGCCCTTGCCTCCACCTTGGAATGCGGGGGCGCGGAGGTCGAGCTTGTCCTTACGCAACAGGCCGGCGACGCGGAGCCAGCGGCCGCACGATCCGGTGCGGATGTGGTGGTGGCCGTGGGCGGGGACGGCAGCATCAACGAAGTCGTCAACGGCTTGACGGAAAACGACTCATCCCTCGCCATACTGCCAATGGGCACCGCAAACGTGGTCGCGCGGGAATTGCGTTTACCCCGCGACCCCGCCGAGTCCGCCGCGCTTATCCTTCAGGGAAAGACAATGCCTATGGACGCGGGTCTGCGGAATGGGCGCCGGTTTTTGCTGGGCGCGGGCGCCGGATTGGACGCGGCGGTTGCGGAAGCGGTCAGCCGGGTACGTGGCAAGAAGTCAAGCTTTTGGAAATGGGTCGGGCCGTCTATACGGACTGCTCTGAGTTATGCGTTTCCCGCGATCCGTGTGACGGTAGACGGCGAGCTGGTAAGCGAAACGGCGCAGTACGCGGTCGTCGGAAATTGCCGCTACTCGGCGGGGGTGTTCCCCGTGACACCGCGCGCCCGAATCGATGACGGGTTGCTGGATGTATGCCTGTTTCACGACCTCAATGCCGTCAAGCTGGCATGGCTCGCGGCGTTGGTGCGTAACCCGTCCTTTATTAAACGAAAGGACATCGTGTACCGGCAGGGCAAACAGATAGCCTTTGCGGTGGCAGGCGAAACGGCAGCGCCTTTACAGGTGGACGGCGACCCAGCAGGCCAAATTCCCGCCGACTTCGAGGTGGAGGAAAAGGCGGTCAGCGTGATCACACCTCGGGCGAACGGATGATGTCGAGTTACGATGCGGGTTAGGACAAGCATCCTATGAATATCGAAGCGTGGCTGAAACGAATGAAGCTAGAAGAACTGGTCCGGCTCGCCAACGTGCTCGATGTGCCCAACGCGAAATGGATGACCCGCGCTCAACTCATCGCGGCGTTCGAGACGTGCGGCAAGGAGGCCACTCGAAAATCCATTAACCTCCTGTGGCCCAGAAGCAAGAGATGGATACGGGCCGGTGGGTTTGCCGTATTCGTAGTGGTCTTGGTGCTCGCGGGATGGTATTGGCCCGTGCCCAAAGAGCGCACCGAAGCCATCCGTGAACGCTATACCGGCGGAATGCCCTTAACCTTCGTGATTCACTTTGCTCCTTATTGGCTTCCACTGTAGCTCATGGTCTTCTTCGTGCGATAGGTGACACGCAGTATCGCCCGGAGCCTCTTCGATCCTTTTCTCAGGAAAAAACTCGATGCGCCGTTGAAGTGAGAAGCATTAGCCCAACCTCTTAAGAGCTTGGACCCTAAGCTCGCACTTGACTTTTGCCAGCCAAATGCGAAAGATCACGCATCGTTAGCGCAAAGGAGAATTGATACATGGAGTATAAATACAACGCCCGTCCCAGGCGCCGCCGAGTTGCGATTTGGGCCGTGCTTGGTTGCTTCGTTGTGGGGTGTGCGGGATTGTCTTTCGGCCTGGGATACTTTGCGCACAGGGATCAACTGCTGCCGTCCTCGTTGGTGGATTTTTTCCGCGCTGTCAGAGATCGCCGCGTTCATCGAGAACAGGTGCGCGAAGGGAGAATCGGACGCTGGGGGAAGTACGAGGCCCCGAAGAATGCATCGATATTTGAGCAGCAGAAGCATCATGAGGAACTCGATGCTCTCGGATATCTAAGCGGCTATGTGCCGGCTCCGGAAACCGATGGTGTGGCGATGCACGATCCGGAAAGGGCCTATGCGGGACACAATTTGTATTCCTCTGGCCACGCGCCGGAAGCCTATCTGATGGATATGAACGGCGGCATTCTCCATAAATGGCGCTATGATTTAGAGGATGTCTGGCCCGACTTTGTGAGGCCAGAGAATGTAGTTATATCGGACCAATACTACTGGCGGCGTGTCCATCTCTACGAGAATGGGGACCTGCTCGCAATCTTCGAGGGCATTGGCATCATTAAGTTGGACAAGAACTCGAAGCTGCTCTGGGCAAACGCATGTGAGGCACATCATGATGTCTTTGTCCATAAAGATGGCTCTATCTCCGTGCTCACCCGGAAGGTGCATGTCGTACCCAGAATAAATGCAAAGAAGCCGATTCTCGAAGATTTTGTTACCAAATTGGATTCCGATGGACGGACCCTAAGCGAGATTTCCATCCTGGAGTGTTACGAAAACTCAGTTTACGCTCCCCTTTTACTGCAAGGAAGAACCGAGGGTGACATCGCTCATACGAACGCACTGGATTTTCTGGACGGACGTTTTGCCGATCGGTCGCCCATCTTTCGAAAGGGTAATATTCTTACGTCTATGCGTAGCATGAGCGCGATAGCCATCATCGATCTTGATGCCGAACAAGTGGTTTGGGCACTATCGGGAATTTGGTTGAGACAGCACGATCCTTCGCTGCTCGACAATGGGAATATGCTCCTGTTCGATAACATGGGTAACGGAGGACACTCGAAGGCCGTAGAGTTCGAGCCGTTCACACAGGAGATTGTTTGGGCTTATGGAACAGGGCCAGACGAGCAGCTATATTCCGGTACCTGCGGAGCATCGGTGCGTTTGCCAAACGGAAACACCCTGATAACGGAGTCCGACAACGGAAGGGCCCTCGAGGTAACTTCTGAGAATGAGGTTGTTTGGCAGTTCGTCAACCCGCACCGTACCGGCTCCGAGGAAGAACTCATCGCGATGCTGACGGAGGTCACACGTCTTCCCCTTTCATTTCCAGTAGACTGGGCAAGAACGACCTTCGATCCCACAGACTCCCGTTAGGGATCGCACCAAGATAGATTTACCAAGATCGCAAAAAATGGAAAGGTAATTTCGATCAACTCCCTTACCCTATGCGCCAAAGCCCTTGGTCTTCGTTTTCACCCGTACGACATCGTCATCCAGCGTGATGAAGAGCGTGGAACCGTCTTCGCCGAACGTGCAGTTGGACGAGGCTTGTCCCGTAACAATACGCCCGAGCAGCTTGCGTTCCGGTGAAATGATCATGACGCCGCCGGGGCCCGTGACCCAAAGATTGCCCTGTACGTCAACCGTCATGCCATCGGGTACGCCTTTCATCTTGCCCACCAAGTCGGTCGAATCGTAGAAGATGGTGGCTGACGACGCGATATCGTCTGCGGTGAGGTCAAGCGCAGCCCAGTTCGCGGCCTCTCGATTCGACTGCGACACGTAGAGCGTGCGCTCGTCGGGGGAGAAGGCGATGCCGTTTGGCGCGTGGATGTCCTTCGTAATCAGCGTGACCGTTCCGTCCTGCGAGAGCCGAAAGACGCCACACCAATCCATCTCCCGATCAGGATTGTCGTAGCCCCCAGGCAGGCCGTAGGGCGGGTCGGTAAAATACAGGTCGCCGTTCGAGTGGTAGATCAGGTCGTTCGGGCTGTTGAGGCGTTTGCCGTCGAAGTGCGTCGCGAGCACCGTTTCCGATCCGTCCTTCTCGATGCGCTTCAGCAGTCGGTCGCCGTGACAGCACATCGCCAGCCGGCCTTCCGCATCGAGCGTTAAACCGTTTGAGCCGGGCTGCCTACCGGTAAAAGGCTCCGCGCCGGTGTAGCCGCTGGGCTCCATGAAAACTGAAACCGTGTTGCCTGGTTCCCACTTCAGAATCTGGTTTCGCGGGATGTCGGAGAATAGCAGATATCCGCCTTCCTTCACCCATATCGGTCCTTCCGTCCAGTCATGGTTGCTTGACAGAATTTCGATGTCCGCGTTCGCATCCAGCAACGCATCAAGGGCTGGGTCCAGAGACTCGATGCTTCCGAGGGTTTTCATAGGGCGGTTCCTTAGTGTGGCTACAAGTTTTTATAGTATGGTTACAAGTTTTTCGGTGAGGCCTAGTGGTGGTCGTATCGGATCGGTGATGTGTAGGCGCGTTCCTGTATCGTTTTGGGAACGTCCGGCGGGTGCGGAACCCCGGCTAACTTTGCGTTGAACATGCTCCAGCGTGGCGTCGGGATTTCGAGAATGCGGACGTAGTAGGCGGCATTGTGGTCCGCTCTGAATTTGGGATCGGTCCAGGTGCCTTTCAGTTCGACGGCGCCAATGGAGTTGGAATATTCGAGGGTTTCAAGATTCACCGTATTTCCAACCGGGGCGAGCTTGCCCGTTTTAGGATTAATCGACCGGTCGCCTGACCATACCGCATCATAAATCTGCTCATGACTCACGCCGCCGCTGGACCAGACTTTTACAATTTGAATTCGATCCAGATTCGCGCTGTCGGGATCTTTGATGGCCCAGAGCGCGAAGGTGGGTGCGCCGGTGGCATCGGCAGCCTTTAGCTCGCCTCCCATAGGGACGCCTTTTTCGTAGGCGGCGTCGATCCAGTCGGCCTCGCCGGGTTTCACGCCCGCCATATCAAAGCCGGCGAAGACGCGAACTTGGATCCGCGTCCCCGTGGTGCCCCAAGTTTCCTTGCGGGCGAGCGAATCGTAAATGCTTTCCCGGGTATTCTCTTCGGACCAGACGCCGGCGAGCCCCGACGCGCCGAACTTGCGGCCTCTTGGAGAACCCAGCCTACCTCTTGCAGTCTGTATTGGTGTGGCGGCCCGCCCAAACTTACCGGTGAAATTATTCTCCTCAACGGGGACAATGCCCGTATGGCTGTCGGAGGCGCCGATCAGGCCGAAGCGATAGGGGTTGAAGGCCTCCTTGTCTTGAAACTCAAGTCCCGTGCGGTACGCGTCCCGCACGTAGCTGCCATGAAATTTCGTGATAGGCGTGTTCCGAGCGACATACAGCTCGAGTATCTCGAAATCCGCGAACTCGTCATTCGGACTTAGCGCGGGATGCGTTTCTGACGTCCCCTTGATTTGAGTCACTTCCACCAAGGGCTCATTCCGATTCCGCGCTGCCGCATATTCGGGGGTCAACGGATTGCCGAAACTGTCCACTCGGTCAAAGCCGATCCCGTCGGACACATTCAAATTATGAGGAATCGCGAGCACGTTATGTCCTTCCTCGCGTACGCTGTCCATCCACGCCCACAAGTCTTCAGGCTTTG
The DNA here is from genome assembly GCA_029937645.1 of Candidatus Hydrogenedentota bacterium. Lineage (GTDB taxonomy): Bacteria > Hydrogenedentota > Hydrogenedentia > Hydrogenedentales > JAPYPO01. Next base: position 4,468 of record JAPYPO010000064.1, on the reverse strand, counting down.
ATGAATCAACAGCACTGTAGGGCGTGGGGGCGGTGTTTCCCTTGAAGATTACGTTGCGGTGTAGATTCTGGCCGTTTGGGGTGCTCGTCCATTCATAGGCGATGAGGGCCGTGAACGTGCCTGGGTCGTAGTGCCGGTTCGCGGAGTCGATGACGAGGTCCCACACTTCCCGCCTCGATTCGGGGTCGTCAATGCCATCCACCGGCGCGCCTCTCCTGTAGGCGTTGCGCACTTCTTCCAAGGCCGTCCTATCGCCACTGATGATCCTTTTTGCGATGGGCAGTTTGGACATCGGGTGTTCGGGGTCGGCCATCCTTGCGGAGATGCCCAGGCTTTCACTGTGATCCGTTACGGCCATGAAATCCAGCGGCCGCGAAATCTGATAGGTTTGGCCGTTAGAGTGCTTCTTCGGCTTGCCTTTCGCGAATTCGTAGGCGTCATCCGGTGTCAGCCTCGTGGACCCTTTATAGGCGTCGAACGACCACCAGGTGTGTATGTGCAGTTCGCCAAACAGGGCTTTACGATCCGGGCCTGGCTCCGCGATTGCCGGAGCGCTTAGCGCCGCGATCAGAATTGCTGTCAAACTCGATCCAAATATTTTCACGCGGAACCTCCATTGATCGTGGATCTTGAACCACGAATAAACACGAATGGACACGAATACATTTACCGCGGCGCAGCCGCAATCATTAAAGTGTCACGCAAAGCCGCAAAGAGGCTTTGCGTGAATTGAAATAGCCGCAGTTTCTCCCTGTTCTCAAGGGACGTGTAGGATTCGCCTCTCGAAGAACTTGCCAAGAATACAAAATTTTGACGAATGGTTGCACAAATTGTCGGAGCATTCGTGTGAATTCGTGTCCATTCGTGGTTCTTTATGATGTTATAAAAAATTATTACTGTCTGTAAAACGCTCCTAGTGGTGGTCGTATCGAATTGGCGAGGTGTAGGCCTGCTCCTGTATCGTCTTGCTGATTTCCGGTGGATGCGGAATTCCGGCTTCTTTCGCGTCGAACATGCTCCAGCGGGGTGTTGGGATTTCGAGAACGCGGACGTAGTAGAAGGCATTATGGTCCGCCCTGAACTTGGGGTCCGTCCAGGTGCCTTTTAATTCTACCGCGCCGATGGTGTTGGAATATTCTAGGGTGTCAAGGTTTACCGTGTTCCCGACCGCCGGGAGCTTACCCGTTTTGGGATCAATCGACCGGTCGCCTGACCACACCGCGTCATAAACTTGCTCATGGCTAACGCCGCTGCTGGACCAACCTTTTACGATTTGGATCCGATCCAGGTTCGCGCTGTCTGGATCTTTGATCGCCCAGAGGGCGAAGGTGGGCGCGCCGGTAGCGTCGCTGGCCTTTAGTGCGCCTCCCATGGGAACGCCTTTTTCATAGGCGGCGCCGATCCAGTCGGCCTCGCCGGGTTTCACGTCCGCCATATCAAAGCCTCCGAAGACGCGAACTTGGATGCGCGGTCCCGTGGTGCCCCAAGTTTCCTTGCGTCGGAGCGTATCGAATATGCTCTCCCGAGTGTTCTCTTTGGACCAGACCCCGGCGAGTCCTGACGCGCTGAAATGCCGCCTCCTTGCCGAGTCCAGCCTGCCTCTTGCAAGCTGTTTTCGCGGTGCGGCCCGCCCCGACATGCTTGAGTAATTGTTCTCCTCTACCGGGATAATTCCCGAATGACTGTCGGTGGATCCGATCAGGCCGAAGCGATAGGGATTAAAGCCCTCCTTGTCTTGAACCTCAAGTCCCGTGCGGTAAGCGTCACGCACGTAGCTGCCCTTGAACTTCGTAATCGGGGTGTCTGTGGCGACGTATAGTTCGAGCAACTCGAAATCCGCGAACTCGTCATTCGGACTTAGCGCGGGATGCGTTTCCGAATTTCCCTTGATCTGAGTCACTTCCACCAAGGGCTCATTCCGGTTCCGAGCGGCGGCGTATTCGGGCGTAAATGGATTGCCCAAGCTGTCTTGACGTTCAAAGCCCGCGCCATCGGACAGATTCAAATTGTGCGGGATCGCGAGCACTTGATATCCGTCCTCGCGTATGCCGTCCATCCATGCCCACAGCTCTTCGGGCTTGCTTGTCCCCGTGAATACTGGGGGGGCCGTTTCGCCCTTGAAGATTATGTTGCGGTGCAAGTTCTTACCGTTACGCATGCCCCCCCCATTCGTATGCGACAAATGCCGTGAAGTTGCCTGGGTCATTGTGCCGGTTCGCGGAGGCTTTGACTTGGTCCCACACCTCTTTCCTGGACTCAGGAGTGTCCACGCCTTCCATGGGCTTGCCCGAACTCCGGGCGGCGAGGATGTCGCGGAAGGCTTCTGCACCTAGAGCTGTAGTGTTGGCGCGAACCTTTTCCGCGACAGGCAGTTTCGAGAGCGGATGAGTCATATCGGCCATCCTTGCGAAAACGCCCATAAAAATCCCGTGATCCGTTACGGCCATGAAATCCAGCGGCTTTGAAATCGTATAGGTCTGTCCGTTGGAATGTTTTGTTGGTTTTCCTTTTGCGAATTCATAGGCATCGTCCGGCGTCGCTCTTGTACCGAGGTAATACGCGTCGAACGACCACTGCGTGTGCATGTGCAATTCGCCAAACAGGGCCTTACGGTCCGGGCCTTCGCCCGGCTCCGCGATTGCCGGGGCGCTTAGCGTCGCGATCAGAATTGCTGTCAAACTCGATCCAAATATTTTCACGCGGAGCCTCCATTGATCGCGGATCTTGAACCACGAATGAACACGAATACACACGAATGCTCCCATAATTCGTGTGTATTCGTGTCCATTCGTGGTTCCTTTTGATGTTATGAAAAGTATTTTTCTTGAGAAACGAGCTTAATGGTGGTCGTATCGAATCGGCGAGGTATAGGCGCGCTCTTGTATCGTCTTGCTGATTTCCGGTGGGTGCGGAATTCCGGCTTCTTTCGCGTCGAACATGCTCCAGCGGGGTGTCGGGATTTCGAGAACGCGGAGGTAATAGAAGGCGTTATGGTCTGCCCTGAACTTGGGGTCCGTCCAGGTGCCTTTTAATTCCACCGCGCCGATGGAGTTGGAGTACTCGAGGGTTTCAAGGTTTACCGTGTTTCCGACCGCCGGGAGCTTGCCCGTTTTGGGATCAATCGACCGGTCGCCTGACCACACTGCGTCATATACTTGCTCATGGCTCACACCGCCGCTGGCCCAACCTTTTACGATTTGGATCCGGTCTAGATTAGCGCTGTCAGGATCTTTGATGGCCCAGAGGGCGAAGGTGGGCGCGCCGGTAGCATCGGTAGCCTTTAGCTCGCCTCCCATGGGAACACCTTTTTCGTAGGCGGCGTCGACCCAGTCGGCCTCGCCGGGTTTTACGTCCGCCATATCAAAGCCCCCGAAGACACGCACTTGGATGCGCGGTCCCGTGGTGCCCCAGGTTTCCTTGCGGCTGAGCGAATCGTAAATGCTTTCCCGGGTATTCTCTTCGGACCAAACGCCGGCCAGCCCCGAGGCTCCGAAGCGGCGTGATCTGGGAGAACCCAGCCGATTCCGCGCGGCCTGCTGTGGTGTAACTTCGGCCGCCGCCGTCATGCTTGAGTAATTGTTCTCCTCGATTGGGATGATGCCCGAATGGCTGTCGGTGGCGCCGATCAGGCCGAAGCGATAGGGGTTGAAGCCTTGGTTGTCTTGAAACTCGAGTCCCGTGCGGTAGGCGGAACGGACGTAGCCGCCCCTGAAGTTTGTGACCGGAGTGTTCTCGGCGACGTAGAGTTCGAGCAGCTCGAAATCCGCAAACTCGTCGTTAGGACTCAGCGCGGGATGGGTTTCTGAGGTTCCCTTGATCTGCGTTATTTCCACCAACGGTTCGTTCCGGTTCCGGGCGTCCGCGAATTCTTGCGTGAGTGGGTTGTCCAGGCTGTCTTCGCGTTCAAAAGCGCGGCCATCGGACAGATTGGTATTGTGCTGGATCGCAAGCACCGTGTGGCCTTCCGCGCGAATCGCGTCCATCCACGCCCACAAGCCCTCGGGCGTTTCCGAATCAAACGCGGTGAACGGCGTCGGGGCGTTGTCTCCTCTGAATATGACGTTGCGATGCAGATTTTGTCCGTCCGGAATACTTGACCATTCGTAGGCGATAAAGGTCGTGAATTTGCCTGGGTCGTTGTGGCGATTCGCGGAATCGATGATATGGTCCCAGACCTCTCGCCTGACCTCGGGCGTATCGATGCCGTCGGCCAGCGTTCCGTCCCGAGCTTCGCCCAACATCACGCGGAGGGCCTTCATGGCTTTCGTTCTGTCGGGATCGTTGAGCCGTACCGCGTCGGGCAGCTTCGACATAGGATGGTTCGGATCGGCCATCCGGGTAACCACGCCGAGGAACTTTCCGTGATCCGTTACAGCCATAAAATCGAGAGGCCGCGAAATCTGATAGGTCTGGCCGTTGGGATGTTTGAGCGGCTTCCCTTTGGCGAATTCATAGGCGTCGTCGGGAG
>JAPYPO010000614.1 GCA_029937645.1 Candidatus Hydrogenedentota bacterium | reverse complement strand
GTATTGGACCGAGCGGATGACGATCTCCTATTTACAGACGGAGGGAGCCAGGGGCGGAGAAGCGGAAGCCGATGACGTGGGCTATCGGCTTCAGTGGCCCGATGGCGTCACGCAACGTCGAGCGGTTTTTTCGCGCCAGGAATCCGAGCAGCCAGGGACCACGCTGCTTTCACTCGAACATCCAAGGGTGCGCAGGCTAACCGCACGATTGCCACGATTTACACCCGGGCAACCGCTGGGATCCGTAGTGATTGAGGGGATCTCTGACAAGGTGTCGGGGATCTGGTCGCTGTGGCGGATCGGCTTACGTACTGAGGGTAGGTATTCTCATCGGGCGATGCCGCTCTTTATTAGCGACGAGGGCCGTGTTCTTGCACCGACTGCGAAGGCAGTGTGGGATCGCCTGATTGATCTTGATGGAGATGCTGAAGGAATAGCCCATGAAGCAATTGGTGGTGATACTTCCTCGACGGTATTCGAACAAGCATATAAGGAAGCAGCGAAACACGGTCACACCGTATTTACAGAGTTGTTGGCGTCTCATGAGCAGCGTCAGATTAAACAACGGAATAAGGGCCGTCGTGCTTTTGAATCGAGACGAATAGCGATCGATCGCATCGGGTTACCCCAGGTACGCAATCACCGGCTACGAGAATTGGAAAAAGAAGAAGTTGAGTGGCAAGATCAGATCGCTGCGCAAGACCTTGCGTTGCCGGAGTTGACCGCGCTCATCCTGGTTAGGGTAGCGCGTAGCGAGGATGCCGAGTGAATCGTTCTCCTGAAATAGCCAAGCATCCCGGAGGCTGGCGAGCACCCATCCTTGAATATTTCACGCCGGAGATCGCCAAAGTTGTTCGGCTTACGATCGTGATGGATCCAGACCATCTACTGACGGAACAAGAGATCCTTGCGGAGTTGATCGAACGCGGCTTTGAGCTTGTGCCCTTTGATGACCACGTGGCCTTCCGTTTTGCTTACGAGAGTCGTTACCGGCAGGCGTGGGATCGAGGAGAAGAGACTAATCTGGTGGTGGTACTGCGCAGTGCGTCAGGGAATCTAGACTCCTTGCCTTATGACTTACTCGAGCAGGCCAAACGCCAGGAGAGGTGCCTGTCATTTTCGGTAGGAGAACTCTTCCCTAAGCTGGTACCCAATGTGGTGTTGGACCTGGATCGAAGTTGTTTCGACACGCTCTTCGAAGCGCAGGCCCAAGAGGACTCGGATCGCCTTGGCGTCGATGCTACTAAAGATTTTGTGTTGCGTCACGTTTTCGAAATCGCACCGGAATTGATAAAGAATGACGCCAACTTGATGCAAGTATTGCTCAAAAGACATTATCGCGGTTTATCGTTTCCAGAGCAGCTGGATCGGCGCTTTATCCGTTTATTGAAAAAGGGCAATCGGTGGAAAGACTGGCCACTCCAGGAGATTATTCCGCATCGCGCTGCGTTTTTGTCATTTCTCGATGAACGTTGGCCGAGTTTCGTCAGGCAAAAGGCGAGTGCTAATTCGGATCAAGTGGTTGAGCCCCCTCTTGCCGATGAATACCAATATCCAGGCCCTCAGGAACTGCCTTTTGGGCATGACGATGTAAAAGTCTACATCGATAACCTATTTCAAGAGGGGTATCTCAATCCGATAGATGGCTATTCTGCGGACCAGATGCCTGAGGAATGGATGCGGGTGGGGGTTCGGGGCCAGGATCGAGACGATCGCTTCTATAGATTTGAACGACTCCTCAGAAGACTTGAGGATGAGTGTCCTGGGGAAGATGTCGACCATCACGAGTGGGTCCAATACGCACAGACCTGGGCTGAGTGGACTGCTCTGCGGTGGCAACTATCAGAACAAGAGAGAAGTGCAGAATCAGAAAATTGCGAAATTCTTCACGACAGGATAGAGGACGAGTTCTCGAAGTGGATGAAAAAGAAATACGCAGCATTGCATAATCTCTCGTCCTTTAATCGCCCTGCTATGGTGCATCATATTGCTCATCACATCGGCCACCGTTTTGTTCCTACGGGCGAAGGGGCTGCAGATGGAGGTCCCCCGAAGAAATAGGCGCTTCTCATCGTCGATGGATTGGCATTGGATCAATGGGTTGTTCTGCGCGACACATTGAAAGGTCAACTGAGCAGTAATGTACAAATTGAAGAAGATGGTACTTACGCTTGGGTTCCTACTCTGACAGGGGTTTCTCGCCAGGCAATTTTTGCGGGCAAGCCGCCGATGTATTTCGCCACCAGTATAGGTAGCACTTCTAAAGAGAAAACAATGTGGTCGATCTTTTGGGAGAGTAAAGGCGCAACAAAGTCTGAGGTTGATTATGTCCGGGAGGGCAAAGATCAGCCGGATAGCGATTTTCTAGAAAAGGTGATCACTGCAGCTGAGCATCCGCGAATGCGCCTATTGGGAGTGATTATAGGGAAAATAGACCGGATGATTCATGGGGCTGTAACCGGCAGCGCAGGACTGCATGGG
>JAPYPO010000613.1 GCA_029937645.1 Candidatus Hydrogenedentota bacterium | reverse complement strand
GGGTCTGTCCCCGCTTTTGCGGCTTAACTTCCTGTGACTTGCACACTTCCAGGAGGGGCGCAAAAAATAGTCTTCAATTCTAAATCTTACCACTAATAGCGCCGGAACCCTCAATTAATAACGAATTCGTAAGACGGGCATCCTGTCAAATGCTCATATCGAGTAGGCTGTAGTCTTTGATTTCTGCCTTCGCCTTTTCGTCCCAATGATAGGACTCGCCCGATTCGATAAACGGTCTGTATACGTACGGAGTTTCATTTGGAAAGCGCTGGTGGCGCGCATCAATGGCATAACCGATCATTCGGGATCGCTCCCGAATTCGCTCTTCACTATAGACTTGCGGTTCGCTGTGAAAACCTGCGCCGACTAAACCCACCACTGAGGAACGCCGGTGGAATCCGAAGTTGACCGTCACACGAGGAGTCAGGCCCGTGTTGGCAAAGGAGCCGTGCACCAACTGTCGATTGTTAATCACGACATCCCCCGGTCCGCAGATAATCGGGACCGCATCGGGCAACCGCTCCGTCCCCGCGTCGTCCGCAATCTTCTTGATATCCAATTTACCCATCTTGTGCGTCCCAGGGATAACCCAGACGCCGTTCACCGGGTCGCTTCCATAAAGCTGCGCCATAAAGTTGAAACCATGGGTCCCTTCGTCAAGGTCGGGACTATCCCAATGGGTCGTTCCATCTTGATGCCAGGAAATTGCCGCACCGAGCCCAGGCTCCTTGATGATCAGTACTTCATTGAAAGGGACAAAATCCTCGCCGTTGATCTGGGCGGCGATCTCCAATAATTGGGGGTGGCCATACACACGAAGCGCCGCTTCGGAAAACTGTAAGGAGCCAACGACGAGTAGCACAATATCCGCTGGCGCGTCGGCTGCCGCCTCCGGTTCGATAAGTTTGACACGGTGTCGGCCGTTTGCAAAATTAGTCCCGCCCAACGGGTCGCTTAAGGGCTTCGCCCATTCCAGCGTACGTGCTTCATGATCAGCGCCAAGCGCAGGCCGGCCGTGTTTATCTACAGGAGAATTGGGCTTGATCGGAAGGCGATCTTGAATGTCCTGGAGATCGGCACTGATATCCGCAAGCTCTTCCTCCAGCAACACATTTTCAAACACATAAAAACCACAACGCGAATACGCATCGAGAATATCGGGGTGAATCTTGCCATCGTCTTCAAACCGGATAGGGCCTCGATTTCCAAGGTCGTAGGCCCGCCGAAGACCTTCCTTAAGATAGGCGCGTACGGATTTCTCATCCGCCCCATAGTGGGCCGCACCGGCTTCTATAGTCGCATCGACTGACTGGATACTCAAAGCCTTTTCTCCCATCCCTGATCGGTCTGGATTGATGCGCCTGTTAAGGACAGAACCGTTTTGGTGCCACCTTCAAACTTGTTTGGAGGTGATGTGATTTCCCGTTACCCGCACCTCCAAACAAGTTTGAAGGTGGCACCCGGTTCTCGCCTCGGTTCGTGTCCCAATTTCCCGCAGAGCGGGTTAGTACGCGCAATTACGCTGTCCTTAGGCTTCGCTCCATTTGCGGCGACGATGATTGCCACCTACATAGGGCAACTCCGCCAGTTTACCGGATGCGATAGACGTGTGCGAATATTCGCAGCCCAGAATTTAGGGGTTCGGCTCCGCGACACTTCGTTCCTTCGAGTCGCCAAGTCTACCTACCACTACTCCACCGCGCAGGCGTTGTCCTCCACCGCCGATGCAACAGTATAGCTTCCACGAGAAATGTCAGCAGGGCCAAGTCGCTCGCGCCGCCGGAGGTGGGGCGTTGAAGTGCGATTAGAGTCGTCACTGCACCCACTCGATGCTCTATGAATTCTCTGTCAAGAGATTTATTCAATAACACCTGTAACTACTAAGGGTTTTAGTAGCCCGAAAAATAAGCCAACCTTTTGGTATCGGGTATCCCCTACGAGCCGTACGGCGGTGTCATAGAGCGTCTTCCTATTCTTGGCTAATCCTGCTGAGATTAGCTCTCTGTGTTTTTTTAAAGTGCGCATATCGCCCCTAGACTGTGGAACCTGACTACAGTCAACACCAATCGCACGTGGGGCGTATTTCGTCGTGAAAGAGCAAGACGTATACGAAATTATTCAATGTCTGCCGAAGAGCAGGACGCTCTTCCCCTATTTCCGGGATCGCTATGCCCTGATGCTTCTGTCTAATTTTGTAGGCGGGGGCAAGTCGAAAAAGGAGATCATCGAGTCGTCGTTTGGGAAGCTGCTGGACAAGAGCGTGGCGCGCCAGGCCATGTCGCACGCGAACGGCCAACACCTGACGCGCGATGTGTTTGATGGACATTGGGGCGGGGAATTCGAGCAGTATCGGTTGACGCTGGGGACGTGGAGCAAATCGCGCGGGGCCTACGATTCATGCGATCAGACGTCGCGTAAAGGGATGAACCTCGTTCTACAGCTCAACTTTTCCTCGAAGCACAACCGCCGCTACCGATCCTTGATT
>JAPYPO010000612.1 GCA_029937645.1 Candidatus Hydrogenedentota bacterium | reverse complement strand
TGCCATTGTCGCGCTTGGACTGGTAGACGATATCAAAGGGTTGCGGGCCAGGTGGAAATTCGCCGCGCAGATCGCCGTGGCTCTATATGTTTGCTTATCGGGGTATTCGCTTGCGGCGGTGGCAATCCCTTTTGTGGGCTCTGTGGAGCTTGGCCCGGCTGCAGGCGGATTGGTGACGGTGCTATGGCTGGTTGGGTTGGTCAACGCGTTTAACCTGATCGACGGCGTGGATGGGCTCGCCACTGGAATTGGGTTCATTGGCGCGGGGGCCTTGCTTGTTCTTGGGGTGGTTCAGGGAAACGATTTTGTCATTTTTTCGAGCGCGGCAATCACGTGAGGCTTGTTGGCTTTTTTGTTCTACAATTTCCCGCCTGCAATTATTTTTCTAGGCGACACCGGCAGTATGTTTATCGGATTTATTCTAGCCACGATATCGCTAATGGGCACACAAAAGTTTGAAACGACCGCCATCATGATCGCGCCACTGCTGGCCCTGAGCTTCCCTATTTTCGAAACCCTCGTATCGATGGTGAGACGCTACTTCCGCGGCGTGCCCATTTTTTCCGGAGACAACCTCCATACGCATCACCGACTTCTCGGCAAGGGGTACTCTCAACCGCGCGTGGTGCTTACGCTCTACGCGGTCGCTTTGTCTCTCGCGGTGGCAGCCGTCATGCCGTCTGCTTTTCCTGCCGATCCCATCTGGCTTTGGTTTTCGGGTGTATTGTATGCGACCACGCTACTGACGATCGCCTGGGTTGCCGGATATCTTCGACCGATTGCCTTTCGGGCGGCCTACGAACGCCGTCGACAGAATAAGACGTACCAGGCGCTAAAACGCTACGCCGAGCTATCGCTAAAATACAGCGGGTGTCCTGTTAAGATTGATCTCCTGACGGCATTGTGTCGACACGAACTGCAGCTCCACTACATCGAACTTAGACGTAGCGATAATGGATTGTTAATAGCCTTCTCGGGCCATGAAAATGGTGAGGAATCACGAGCAACGGCGGAAGACTTGGTTGTCAAATCGTCCGATATGCAAGACATCTTGATTCGCTATGAGTTTGAACTGGCCCCCGACGATGATCGACGCCAAGATATCTCCTTTTGCCTAGCCAGCATATTCGATCAGGTGCAGCTAGAAAAAAAATAGGCCTTAGCCGGTGATTGGAAGCGCGCCGCGCCGACCACTGCCATGCGCTTGGCCCCCTCGGGCATGCCGACCCGTTCAGGGAACCGCCGCCAGAGCCAGCGTCACTAAGTTGCTGGTTCGATTGAGCGCCCGAACCCCGTAGGGAGCATAATCTAGAATTTCTCTCCATTCTTGACGGCCTTTTTTGCGTACTCAAATTCTCGGGTCAGACGCGCGACGAGTTCAGGGTTGGCCGCAGCGATGTCGCGCCGCTCCGCCGGGTCTTCTCGAACGTTAAAGAGCAACGGCGGGTCGTGAGGAATCGAGGGTTCGTTTGCCCCCGTCTCCGGGTCGCGGGTGCGCTCACGGGTGGAAAAATGGATCTTGTAGTCGCCGTTGCGCCAAGCCATTGGACGATGGAAATAGAAGATATGTTTCGTTCTTGGGCTTTCTTCACCCGCAAACAACACGCCGGACATATCGAGCGAGTCGATCGCTTCCCCTCTCTTTACTTGCGCGCCGGTGATTGTGGCAAGCGTGGAGTACACATCGTAAGTTAGCATAAATGCCGCGCTGACTTTCGGCTTGATCCTACCCGGCCAATTGAAAATGGCTGGCACTTGATCGCCGCCGTTCCAAGTGGTGGATTTCTCGCCATGCAACGGCGTCGCCACACCGCCGAACTCCCGATACATGGTCCACGGCCCATTATCGCTCGTAAAAACGACCAAGGTGTCGTCGCGAATTCCTGCACTCTCAAGCGCTTTGATGATTTCGCCGGTTGACCAATCGAGTTCCATCAATACGTCGCCGTAAACGCCGTTGTCGCTTTTGCCCTTAAATTGGTCGGAAGCAAAAATCGGCACATGCGGCATAGTATGCGCCAGGTAGATGAAGAAGGGGCGGTCCTTCTTTTCGCTAATCAGGCGTACCGCCTCCTGCGTGTATTTTCTTGTGAATGACGATTGCGGGCAGGCCTGCTCCAGCACCTCGCGGTTTCTGAGCAGGGGGGTTTTCCAAGCGCTTTCGGGTGCGGTCTTGAATGCGGGATAGTGCGGACTGGGGCCATCCCAATCGTTGCTTCCTTTTGTGCCGTAGAAATAGTCGAAGCCTTGCTCAAGGGGATGCGCCCCCTCTTCCATCCCTAAGTGCCATTTGCCGAGCAACGCGGTCGCATACCCCCTTTCCTTTAGCATTTCGGCGACGGTAATTCTTGGCCCGAATGGTTCCGGACGATTCGGGTGGCATCCGGACATCAGCGCACGGCGACTGGGGGCGCACCAGGGAGCAGCGTGGAAATCCGTCAAGCGAAGGCCGTCGACCGCAAGTGCGTCGATTTGCGGGGTGGCATTGAGC
>JAPYPO010000611.1 GCA_029937645.1 Candidatus Hydrogenedentota bacterium | reverse complement strand
CGCCTCGCCCCTTTCCACCGTAATCACTGCGGGGCTCGTCACCGAAATAACCGGAGCCGTCGTGTCCACCACCGTCACAGCGCGCAGAACCTGTGCCGCACGCTCGCCTCCCGTATCGACCGCATCGTACGTGACCACAAAAACCGTATCGACCGCCGCATTCGGGTTAACTACATCCCCGCCGACCGTGACCGGGACCGAACCATCTTCAACATCCAGCGCCGTCGCGCCCGGTTCCGTCCATGAGCCGCCCGCCTCCACCGTAGTCATGCCGGGGTCCGTCAGCGTAATCACAGGCCGCGCATTCAGCGGATCCGCCCCAGAAATTAATTCATCGTAATCATCGACACCGTCTGCGTCCGAATCCTCCAGCAACGGATCCGTGCCGAGCGCCTCCTCGACAACATCCAAAATTCCATCCGAATCCGAATCCAGACCAACCCCCAAAATCGACAACACCAGCAACTGGAAATCCCGCGCATCCGTGACGCCCGAGAAATCTAAATCCGTAGCAACGTCCGAGGCTCGTCCCAACAGCGCGTTAATAAACAACGCCAAGTCCGCGAGATCCGCCGTGCCCGAGTCATCCAAATCACCCGCTGTGGGCGCCGCCACCACCGTGGCTGCCAACAGTGTACCCACCAATACCAACACCGCCACACGCCGCGCGCCCGACACATAGCGAAGCGAGATCAACAGAACCAAACCTAAAACTAAGAGCGCAATCACGCCCGCCGCCGGAACCGTCGGCAACAACACATCGTCCGTGACGATTCCGCCGTGCACCACCGTTACCGCCAGGCTCGCCGCATCCTTATCCGCCGCCGAAACATTCTCAGCCAGCAGATCCAGCGTCACCTCACCCTTCGCCCCAACCGAAGCGAAGGCCAATGACTTGAGATCCTTCGCGCCCGCAAGGTTCAGCTCAAAATCGATCTCCGCGATAAACCCCGGGGCAATTTCATCCTGATTCGCCCCGCCGATCACAATGCGCACCACGCCGGGCACGATAACTTCATAATCCAGCGACTTATTCGCGTCCAACAGCGGCGTGAGCGCACGCACCCCGGTCACACTCAACAAGAAATTCTCATACCCGACATCCAGCACGATCGCCGCAGGCGAACTCGTCACCACATCCAACCGAATCGGCACCGTAACATTCGGCTCACCCAGACTATCCACCGACCCGACAGAAAGCGTAACGTCCTGCGCAGCCACCGAGGGCGCACCCAATAGCCCCAGCATCAACAAAAAGCCCATCGCGATTTGGGAAAACGATCTACTCATTACAAGAAACCTCAGAAATTCACCGAGCCCACATGCCCAGAATAGAGGGATTGTAGCAGGTTTTACGGAAAAGAGACAAATACGGTTTCACGACAGAATGCCGCGTCACTGGGACCAGAACCCGCTTAACGGGAAATTGGATTGAGAGAGGGAACCACGAATGAACACAAATAGACACGAATTGTGAAAACATTAGTGTTTATTCGTGTTCATTCGTGGTTCAACAAGGAGAACGCGGGGCGCGGCGAAGGTCGGCAGTGAAGACAATTGAATCCACAACCCGCCGTCGCGTACCGTGATGGATGTTGGCCGAAACGGTTGCCGCTTAGAATGACCCGCCTTATCCTTGTTTCGCGCTGAAAACCACTTTCCGCAATAGGAACTACGTAGACATATTTTAGATTAGAAGGAACCCATACCATGCGTGAAGTTGATCTCCCCAAGTTCTATACCATTCGCCAACCTTTTGAACGTCCGGTAGAATCCGATGTCCCTGCCGCAGTCAACCGGGAAATGGCGATACTCTTTCCCGATGCGGCCGGCTTGAAGGGAAAGACGGTCGCGGTCACTGCAGGCAGCCGGGGTATCGTAAACATCGACACGGTAACCCGATGTGCCGTGGACTTCTTGAGAGCTCAGGGCGCGGAACCGTTCATCGTACCCGCGATGGGGAGTCACGGCGGCGGCACTCCGGAGGGTCAGACGGCGCTTCTCGATCATTATGGAATCAGCGAAGGCACGATGGGTGTGCCGATCAAAGCCGACATGGATACGCACAGTCCAGGCATTGTAGAGGGCGTCGAGATACACTGCGCGCAAGTGGCTTGGGATGCGGATATCATCCTGCCTTTAAATCGAATCAAAGCGCACACAGGCATCAAGGGTCCCCTCGAGAGCGGTCTGTCCAAGATCCTCGCTATCGGGCTGGGGAAGCTGAAGGGCGCTGAGTGTTACCACTCACCCGCTGCTGAAGTCGGTCTCGCGCAAGCCATTCGCACAGGCGCGCAATGGCTGATCGAGCAGGGAAAGATTTCCGGCGGCTTGGCGTTGATCGAGAATGCTTACCACGAGACGGCCATCGTTAGCGCAGTTCCATGTGACACCTTTTTCGAGACGGAAGAGAAACTGCTCGTGCGTTCAAAGGAGTTGCTGGCAAAACTTCCGATTCCCAAAATTGACCTGCTCTGGATCAAGGAAATCGGCAAGGACATCTC
>JAPYPO010000063.1:12174-14264 GCA_029937645.1 Candidatus Hydrogenedentota bacterium | reverse complement strand
AATCGATGCCGGCGGATCTCAAGATGACTCTTCCAAATGGGAAATCCGGGATTGAGTTAGCGTGATCGGTTTATGGCTGACACCAAGGCATCAATGTCAAACGGCTTCCTGATGATATCCACGATATTGGGAGAACTTGTTTGTTCGTGCTCCAATTCATCTATATGGCCGGTCGCAAGAATCACGGGCATCTCTGCGGCCAGCGTTTGAAATTCCCTCGCCAAATCTCCACCTGTTTTTCCCGGCATCGTATAGTCGAGAAGGGCTACGTTGTAGGCCATTGGAGTGACTTTGAGCGCCTCCAGGGCGACACCGGAATCGTTAAATGAATCAACCGTAAAGCCCCGGCTTTCAAGCATGCGTGCCGTAAGTTTCGTGATGACTTCTTCGTCGTCTACGATCATGACATTGCCCGTACCCCTGCCATGAGGCCGGGGTGGTTCCTTCGGCGTTTCAAGCACCTGGTTCTCTCGCAACAGTGGGAATATTACCCGCACCTTCGTGCCGGATCCCAGCTCACTTTCGATGAGCAGCCCTCCCCCCATACTCTTCACGATTCCGTGTACCATGGCCAGCCCAAGACCTGTCCCTTTTCCAACCCCCTTCGTTGTGAAGAACGGGTCGATGAGGCGTTCGATCAGATCGGGTTCGATCCCGGTTCCGGTATCGGCTACGGAAAGCTGAACGCTTTCCCCCGGCTCAAATGGACCGCACAGCGTCTCCAATCGAGAGATGATCGAGAGCGGCTCCAACGACACGGTAAGGCTTCCCCCCTTCGCCTCCATGGCATGCATGGCGTTCGTACACAGATTCGTCACCACCTGATGAATCTGTGTAGCGTTCCCTAGAACAGGACCACAATCCGGATCAATTCTCTTATCGATCTGGATGGTAGCCGGTATGGAGCTTCTGAGGAATCGAAGAGCCTCTTCAATCAGCGGCTGCAACGTCATTGGCGTATAATCGATTTCAGATGTACGGCTGAACGTAAGTATCTGACTCACCAAATCTGCCGCGCGTCGGCTTCCTGCTTCAATTTCCATTAGACACTGGGTGAGTAACTCGGAATCCTTTTCCATATTTTCCTGTGCCAACGTGTTGAAGCCCAGAATAGCATGCAGAATGTTGTTAAAGTCATGGGCAATCCCTCCCGCCAGGGTTCCCACGGATTCCAACTTCTGGGCCTGGAGCAACTGCCGCTCCAGTTCAGATTCGCGCGTCAGGTCATGAATGATCCCGGCAAATATTCGCCGATCCCCGAAGCGTACCTCTGTGACGCTGATTCTCAAAGGAAACGTGGTACCGCCTTTTTGGACACCCTGCGTTTCTCGAACGGTATCTAGAATTTTCTTGGAGCCACTCGTCTTGTAGGCCTCGATGCACTGATCGTGATTTCCACGATCGGGTTCGGGCATTAAGAGGCTAACATTTTGGCCAACGAGTTCGGTTTCCTCATATCCAAACAAGCCTAGCGTGGCCGGATTGACACTTTCGATCATGCCGCGGTCGTCTATGGTGATAATCGAATCCACTGAGTTTTGGATGACACCGATGGAACGCGCGTAATATTCCTCTCTCTCCGCTTCAGCCTGCTTGCGTTCGGTGATATCTTGTATGGTCCCGACCACCCGCACGGGCTTGCCTTCGGAATCGCAAATCACGTCGCGCCTTGCCCGGAGAAATCGAGCTACTCCATCCTGACGGGTAATCCAATAGTTGATCTCCTTAACCCCGCTCTTCGAAATATTGGCCCTATGGGCGCGCGCCAAATCTACCTCATCCGGAAGCATCAGCGCAGAAGCCGTTTCCCAATTGGAGGACACCGACTGAGGCGGGAACCCATAGATGCGATACATTTCGTCTGACCAACTTGTGGTCCCTGTGGCAAGGTCCCGACTCCAATTCCCAACGGAGGCCACCCGTTGGGCCTCTTCAAGATCCGCTTGCTTTTCCTTCAGCCTCGTGGCGGCCTGTAACCTGAGGATTTCCGCCGCAGCTCGCGAAGCAAATACGGAAATGACATTTTCCGCATGAGCAACGTTTCCGATGGGTTTGTCATGCAGCACACACAAGTACCCTAGAACGCCGTC
>JAPYPO010000063.1:0-12074 GCA_029937645.1 Candidatus Hydrogenedentota bacterium | reverse complement strand
TGCCTTCAACGATGCTTTGCAGCGCGTCCTGGGCGATGCGGCGTTCGGTGACATCCGTCGCGAGGATGCCTAGGCGGTTCGTACCGACAGGAAACGCCAGCCTTGAGATGATTCGATTGCTCGCGTCCTGAACCTCGCCGATATCGACCGCCTTGCCAGTTCGGATTACATTTTTGTAAATCTCGTACCGGCCACTCTCCACTATGGCGGGCACGACATCGGCCATGTTGCGTCCGACGATCTCATCTCGAGTGAGCCTTGCTGTCTGTTCACTTGGCCCGGGATGCGAATCGAGATAGTTTAACTCTGAATCCAGGAGGTGAAAACCGCCGGACGAGGCATCCAGGAATGCGGCAAGGCTCTCTTTCGCCTCGCCTGCCTTGCCCAATGCGGAGCGGCTTTCACGGAGTTTTCGGGCCGTCCGGGCCAGGTAATAAACATGGGCGCACAAAAGGGGGGCCACGATGAAAAAAGCCACGATTATTCCCGGCAAGAGCGCGCCCTCAAGCGCGCCTTCGCGCACGGGGTCGAACTGCGCCGAAGACAGCGAGAGGAGGTGTGACCTATCCCGCGCCAGCCAAGACGCCACGGCGAGGGAAATAATCGGAAACCCAATAAGCGCAAGCACAAGCGGCATGAAAAACAGGCGGAGTTTTCGTGGACCCGGAGCCTCCCCAGCGGTATCGCTATGCGTATCTTCGCTCATCTACATTAGTCGCCCAAGTGGCACGAATGAAATTAATTCAACTTCCCTAACACACCGTCATCAGTCCTCATGCAAAACGGCGGATCGAAACCGTAGTGGATGGTGGAACAAGAAAGGGTTATGTCTGCTGCGTTAGTATCTCCCGTGTCGTGGGGGAAATCAAGTGCTCGTCGGCTTCGACGACGTGGGCAGATCTTCGGAGACCTACGAGCGGAAAACCACGCAACAATCGCCCTGCGCCGGTGCAGATACGTGGCGCGCAAGGTGAGACAAAGGAGTGTCAAGCAAGACGCCAATCCATGGACGAGACCCACCCCAAGAACCGGCCTTAGTGTCCCAACTCGTAGCGACATAGTGGCTCATTATGGTGTTATACACTTAATTATAATACTCAATATTTAAGATTCCGTATTGATTTTTATACCTCAGGCTGCCCGTCGGGCGAACGCGGGTCGATAGTTGGTTGACATGCTCTTTCGGATTATGGCAGTATCTCGTGGTCTGAGCGTGCGGCGCGTCTTTGCGCCTGGGTTGTGGCACCTCGGACAGCATGAGTGGGTCTGTGCGGGGCCGTCCATGGGTATGATTGTGGGCGACTTTTTCTAGCCTAATCTGTAACTATTTTTATATCCTTCAACTATTTTTATATCCTTCTTGGAGTTCTAGTGGCTACAATAGAACAATCAAACGGGTCGATTTTGCCGTCCGTCGCCGAGCACGAGCGCGAACTGCTTGCGCAGATCGAGGCCTCAAAAACGGAAGCGCGCGACATAGTAGATACGGCTCACGCCGAAGCGCGCAAGCATCATCAAGACGAGGAGAACCGGATCCTGGAGGAGGTCGCGACGATTCGCCGCAATCGGGGGCAGAACCGCGATGCGGACTTTCATGAGACGGTGAATGCGGCCGAGCGCGAGTTGGCCGGTGTGGCCGAGGAGGCCATGGGCAAGGTTTCCGGCGTCGCTCAGGATGTGATGAAACTCTTCGTTCCCAACGACTCAAAGGGGAACGCGTAAACCATGATAACCCCGATGTGCCGTGTGGAAATCGTATGTCTTAACTCCATCCGCGACGCCGTTATCCGTTCGCTTCATGTCCAAGGGCTTCTCGACATTGATAACGCCGATATTGCTTCGGAGGCCGATACGGTTACCGAAAACGACGCGGAAGAAAGCCAGAGCCCCTTTTTCAACCCGGTAAACCTTGAGGGCGAATCGCACGAAGAGCTTGTTTCCATTGAAGAGATGGAACGTTCGCTGAACGAAGTTCTTCCCCTCCTTTCATCACAGCCCGCTGACGATGATCTACGCGCGGCGGTTACCCGCGTGGCGGCCATGTCCGAGGAAGAATGGAGCCAGAGCCTACGCGACAAAGCCTCCGTTATTCGGGATTTGACGCGCCAGCGAGTCGCGCTGGTAGACAACATCGACATCCTTCACAATTACCGCCTCATCCTAAATCAAGTCCTTCCCGCGCTGGGTGGCCCGGACACTGTCCTGGGCAAAGGAACCCGCGCGATAGTGCTTTCCGGAGATGTGGACCGGGCCGTGACTCAGCTTCAAGAGCAGTTCGACGAAGCGTTGGGCGCGGACTGCAAGTTCCTCTATAACAAAACGGGTGAAAGCAATCTCGTTGGACTCATCTCCTTCCCCGAGGCGCGGGGCGAAGTGGTAAGCACGGTTCTGAGCAGCCAGGGCATCAACCCTGTTGATCTGAGCGATGACGCATATCAAAACGCCAGCATCGCCGAGGTGATTGCGCGGTTGGAAGCCGCCATGGAAACGCAGCGGCAAGAAGTCACCGACCTGCGCACCCAGGTAGACGCCGCCTCCGTTGAATCGGGTCCCGAATTGGCCGCGATGAAAAGCATTGTGGCCGATAAGTTGTCTCAATTGCGGGTAAAGACGCAGTTCGCCGAAAGTCAGATGGTTACCGTCATCCAAGGTTGGACGCCGCGCGACCGTTTCGCAGAGCTTGAAATGGCCGTCGAGAAAGAATTCCCTGGTCAGGTGGACGTCAATACGATTGACCATAAGGGCGCGGCTCACCTTTCCATCCCCACACTCCTCAGCAATCCCGCGTTGTTCAAGCCTTTTGAAGTAGTGCTCAAGCTGTTTAAGCCTCCCACGTACGGGACGATCGACCCTACGATCATGGTGGCCATATCGTTCATTCTTTTTTATGGCTTTATCGTGGGCGATGCGGTATACGGCCTCGTCATTTGGCTGACCGCTCATGCGCTGGGCAAGAAGTGGCAACATATCCCCGCCATGGTAGACGTCGGCAAAGTCGGCAAATATATGGGTCTATCGACTATCGTTTTTGGGGTGCTCTATGGAGAATATGCCGGTGAGATTCTCGGTATCCCGCCCCTGTGGTTCCACCGAGGCCACGAAACCACCAAGTTGCTTCTTTACGCCCTTTATATGGGAATTATCCATATCATTATGGCGCTCCTTCTCGGCATATACGAGAACTTCAAGCACCACCACATGGCTCACGCCCTCGAGAAGCTGGGTATGCTACTGGGTGTTCTCTCGCTCATTATCATCTCCTTCGGCTATTTCGAAGTTGCCCCTTTTGACACGCAAGCCTTGAAAATCGTAGCCGGCGTTTTCTTCGCTATCGGCGCGGTGCTCATCATCAAGGCCATGGGAATTGTCCTAGGCGCGGTCGGGATACTTGAGGTCATGTCCGTGGGCGGCAACATCATCTCGTACGCGCGTCTCATGGCGCTGGGATTGTTCGCCGTCACCATCGCCGACCTCGCAAACGCGCTGCCCTCGCAAGTCGGCTACGCGATTGGGATACCGGCTGCGATTGCGCTTCACTCCATCAATATCGCCATTAGTATGGCCAGCCCGATGATTCACGCGCTGCGCCTTAATTTTGTGGAATTTCTGCCTAAGTTTTATGCGCCCGAAGGCAGGGCGTTTAACCCCTTCAAGAAGGAGACTACATCGTGAAAAGAAATGCCCTTGCTAAGCTGCTGCTGACAGGAATGGTCCTGATGGCCGCCCTGTGTGTGTTGGTTCCCGGCGCATTTGCGCAGGAAGAGCACGGCGAAGAAGAAGCATCCAGCGAAGGCGGCGGCGGCCTCGGGACTCTCGGGATCGCCATCGGTGCGGGCCTGGCCGTGGGCATGGCCGGTATCGGAACGGGTTTGGCGCAGTCGGGCGTAGGCGCGGGCGGTACGGGTGCCATGGCCGAAAAGCCGGAACTCTTCACCAACGTGCTGATTCTCTTCGCCATTCCGGAAACGATCGTACTGTTCGGTTTCGTTATCGCGATTATCCTCTCCGGTAGCATATAGCCGCTAGGACCCGTTTATGAGTGCCACTGTCTTACTCGAGACCATGACCAAGCAGGTCGCGGATGAATGCGGCCAGCGCAAAGCCAACGCCACCGGGGACGCGGAAGCCATCCTCGCGGACGCCCGTGCCAAGAGTGCAGCGAAGCGCGAGGCGCTGTTGGCATCCACCGCCTCCGAAATGGAGTTGCTGGATCTGCGTTGGCGGCAAAAGGCCGTCGCGGAAGCCTCCAAGGCCGATCTGTCCATGAAGAACGATGCCGTAAAGGCCGTCATGGCCAATGTCGAAGCCGAGGTGCGCGTTCTTGTTGAGGGCGGCGGATTTCCCGGCCTCCTGGACGCGTTGCTCGCAGAAGTCATGGCCGTCGCCGAGGGCGATATTGTAGTCCTTGCGCCGGAAGGGCATGTCGACCATGTGTCAAGCTGGCTCGGCAACAATGGGCACGGCGGCATCCAGATCGAAGGGTCGAGCGCCATGTGGGACGGCGTCGCCATTCAGGATGCAATATGCTCCTACCGGATATCGAACACCCTGATGGGCCGGTATCGCCGCGTAGGCCCGGAAGCGCGAAAACTGTGTATGCGCTCTATCTTCGGCGCGGGCGCAGAGGGGGAAGAGTAATTATGGCGGCGGCAAAATCATTTTCGGCGCACATCAGCGCGCGCGTCCGCGGCATGAAGAGCACGTTGCTCGATACGGCCCAGTTGGACGCTATGATCGACAAATCCGACGCAGCCGCCATGGCGGATACGCTGCTCACCAGCCCCTACGAAGTCGAGATGGCTGAGTCGCTGACCCGCTACTCGGGCGCGGACGCGGTGGAAGATGCGGCGTCGCGCAATCTCGTTAATACCTTCGCCAAACTCCGTGCAGCCTGCCGGGGCAATTTCCAGGAACCGGCCCGTCTTTTTGTAGGCCGGTGGGATCTCGTCGCGGTGAAGTCGCTGCTCCGGAATGTGCACCATGGCATCACCGGGGAAGCCGGCAACGAATCGCTGCTGCCTGGTCCGTCCCTGCCCGTCGCGGTACAGGAAGACTTGGCCAGCCGCAATACGATGGATGCGCTTGTTCAGGGATTGGCCGCCTGGAATCCTAAGCTGTGCGGCTGCTTACTCCCCGCGCTTTCCGATTATCAGAAGGACAACGATTTGCGGTCGCTCGAAGAGATTCTGGATCGCAACTATTTTTCCGGCAGCGTTCGGAAGCTGGGTAGCAAACGCGATTCGAACAGCACCTTTCTCAAGAGTCTGCTCCGCATGGAGATCGACCGGATTAATTTGCGCAATGTGCTGGCCCCGCGCACAGAAGGTCAAGGCACCGACGAGGTCACGAGCCGCTTGCTTCCCCGTGGCGTGATTCCCATGTCCGTGTTGACCGAGATGGCATCCGCGGCCACGCCGGAACGGGCGCTTGAGTTGTTGGATAGGACGCCGTATACCTCCCTGCTCGAAGAAGGACTTGAGATGATACGGGCGGGCCGCTTGTCGGCATTTGACCGGCGGTTCGAGCTGGAGCTGCTCCACCGCCTCCGCCGCGCCGCTCAACAGCAAGGCCTGGGCCTCGCCGTTCTCATGCACTTCGCGTGGCTAAAGTACAACGAGGTGCTGAACCTGCGCACGATAGCGCGGGCTACCGATATTCATTTGTCACCGGAACACATCCGGGAAGAGGTAGTGTATGTCTAAGATTGCCGCTATCGCCATGGACTCGACGGCGTTAAATCTCGCGCTGACCGGCGTTCGCGTTGAAGAGATTACCGATATCCGCGAGGTGGAAAACCGCTGCGACAAGCTCATGCAGGACGAGTTGGATGTCCTCATAATCGACGAGCGCTACCGCGAAGGTTTTTCCGAACGCTTTACCGATCGCTTAAAGAACCACGAGGGCGAGCCGCTGCTCGTGTTCTGTCCCCATTTTGACGATGAAGATTCCGACGTAGACGCGTACTTGTCGTCCGTCATTAAGCCCGCCGTTGGCTTCGAGATTCGTCTCGGCTAGCGTCGGCGCAACCCAGAATAATTGCCCTACACCATAGAGGCGATATTAAGACCACATTGGAGATTTTCTGAACATGGCTGAAAACGAAGGACCCATCACCGGGAAACTCGTACGAATTTCCGGACCCATGATTGCTGCCGACGACATGCTCGGCGTGTCGATGGGTGAAATCGTCCGTGTGGGCAAGATGGGCCTCATGGGCGAAGTCATCCGAATTGACGGGGAAACCGCATTCGCCCAGGTCTACGAAGACACCTCCGGCATGTACCTCGGCGAGCCGGTTGTCGCACAGGGCGACCCTCTTTCGGTGGAGTTGGGCCCCGGCCTGCTCACGCAGACCTACGACGGCATCCAGCGACCGCTGCACTTGCTCAAAGAGAGCTCTGGCGATTTCATCGGTCGCGGCTTATCCGCCGATCCGCTGGATTACTCGAAAAAGTGGACCTTTACTCCGAAGGTCACCGTGGGGCAAGAAGTCAGCGGTGGCGACGTGCTGGGCACCGTCCCTGAAACAGAGCATCTGGACCATTTCGTGATGGTGCCGCCCCTCGTATCAGGCAAGATTAAGACGATAATCGCCGCCGGCGACTACACGGTAAACGAACAGATTGCCGAGCTGGAAGATGGCACGGTCCTCACGATGACCCACAAGTGGCCTGTGAAGCGGGCCCGCCCGTTCAAGAAAAAATTGGCATCCACCGAACCCTTCATCACCGGTCAGCGTGTCCTCGATTCCTTCTTCCCCATTGCCCTCGGCGGTTCGGCCATCGTGCCCGGCGGTTTTGGTACGGGCAAGACGGTTGTGGAACATCAAATTTCGAAATATTGCAACGCCGAGATTATCATCTACGTGGGTTGCGGCGAGCGCGGAAACGAAATGGCGGATGTGCTCGACGAATTCCCCAACTTGACCGACCCGAAAACGGGCGGCCCGCTCATGAACCGGACGGTGCTCGTCGTGAATACGTCGAACATGCCGGTGGCCGCACGCGAGGCGTCCGTTTACACGGGAATTACCCTCGGTGAATATTACCGCGACCAAGGCTATAGCGTAGCCATGATGGCGGACAGCACGTCGCGCTGGGCGGAAGCGCTGCGCGAAATCTCGTCGCGCCTGGAAGAGATGCCCGGCGAAGAAGGCTATCCGACCTACCTCTCCGCGCGTACCGCCGAATTCTACGAACGTACCGGCCGCATCGCCTGTATTGAATCGGAGGACGAAGGGAAAGAACAACGCACGGGCTCGCTTACGCTGGTCGGTGCGGTGTCCCCTCCCGGCGGTGACTTCTCCGAGCCCGTGACACAGAACTCGATGCGGGTCTCGGGTGGCTTCTGGGCGCTGGATGCGAAACTGGCTTACAGCCGCCATTACCCCTCGGTAAACTGGAACCAGAGCTTCTCCCTTTACTTCCACGATCTCGACCCGTGGTTCCGCGAGCATGCGCCCGCCGGTTGGACGGAACGCCGCCAACAGGGCGTTGATATGCTTCAGAAGGACACCGAGCTACAAGAAATTGTGCAGTTGGTTGGTCCGGACGCGTTGCAGGACGCCGAGCGCTTGATTCTCGAAGCCGCCCGTATGATTAAGGAAGTGTTCTTGCAACAGAACGCTTTCTCGGATGACGACGCGTACAGCTCCCTCGACAAGACGCACGGGTTGTTGGACGCGGTGCTCACCTTTTATGAAGAATGTCAAGCGGCCCTGGGGAGGGACGTGCAGTTGGAAACGATTCTTGGCCATCCCATTCGCGAGGAAGTGGCGCGGTTGCGCGAGTTGAACTCCGATGGGTTCGTTGCGAAGAAAGACGCCGTTATGGAACAACTCAAGGCGGCGATGCAAAAACTGGTCGAGGACGCTGCGGCCTAAACGCGCGCAATCCCTCATCCTGAGTGTACGAAGCAATCTACAACAAAAAATGATCCGTCTCCGAAGGAGCGACGAACATGACTGAAACTGCCGACAGCGATATGCTGCAAAAAGAATACTGGGACCTCTCGTATATCACGGGCCCGCTCGTTTTTCTCAAAAATGGGGGACGATTCCCCACGGGCGCCATTCTGGATCTCACGATGGACAATGGCCAGATCCGCCAAGGGCAGGTGCTCGAAGCGACTACTTCCCACGCGGTCGTCCAGATCCTTCAAGGGACCCAGGGCATCGACATCAAGGGCACTGCGGTCTCGCTGAGAAATGAAAGCGCGCGTGTCGCCTGCTCGACGGACGTCATCGGCCGCAGCTTCAGCGGAACGGGCGAACCCATCGACGGCCTGGCGCCCATCGTCGCTGATGAGGAACGGGACATCGTGGGTGAGGCTATTAACCCCGTGTCGCGCGACAAACCAAACGACTTTATCGAGACCGGCGTATCGGTAATCGACGGATTTAACACGCTTGTGCGTGGCCAGAAACTCCCGGTGTTCTCGGGTTCCGGCCTACCCGCGAACGAGCTGGCCAATATGATCGTGCAACAGGCGCAGGTGCGCGGCGACGATGAGGAATTCGTGGTCGTGTTCGGCGCCATGGGCCTGACGGCGCGGGAAGCGAATTACTTCCTTAACTCGTTCGAGGAAGGCGGCCAGGGCTCTCGCGTGGTCTCCTTTATCAACAAGGCCGACGACCCGGCTATCGAGCGTCTCTTCACACCGCGTTGCGCGTTGACCGTGGCCGAATACCTCGCGTTCACGAAGGGCTATCAAGTGCTGGTCGTGCTGACCGACATGACGAGCTACTGCGAGGCGCTGCGCCAGATTTCAAGTGCGCGCGAAGAAATCCCCGGACGCCGGGGCTATCCCGGTTACATGTACACCGACCTCTCGACCATTTACGAACGCGCGGGCCGCATCATCGGTCAAAAGGGATCGCTCACGCAGATCCCCATCCTGACCATGCCCGACGATGACATCACGCACCCCATCCCCGACCTTACCGGATACATCACCGAGGGGCAGATCGTGCTTGGGCGTTCGCTGCACCGGCAAAATATTTTCCCGCCTGTGGATCTTCTCCCCTGCCTGTCTCGTTTGATGAACAACGGCATCGGCGAAGGCAAGACGGAAGAATGGCATCGCGATTGGTCCAACCAGCTGTACGCCTCCTACGCGCGCGGTCGCGATGTGCGCAAGCTCATGGCTATCGTTGGTGAAGACGCGCTGACCGAGGTCGACAAACGCTATCTCGCGTTTACCATTCAGTTTGAAGCCGACATGGTGGGCCAAGGCGATACACGCCGTACCCTCGAAGAGACCTTCGCGTTGGGGTGGAAGCTCATGGGGCTGTTGCCCAAGTCCGAGTTGACCCGCGTCGACCGCGAATTGGTGGAAGAGAAGTACACCGAGACCAACGTAGAAGATTTCAGCTAAGACCCAACCGAACTTCGACAGTAGGTGATTTGATATGTCAATGGATTCCGGTGCGCCGACACGCATGGAGTTGATGTCCAAGCGGGCCCAGATTAAACTGGCCAGCGATGGCGTTTCACTCCTGGAAGGCAAGCGAGAAGCCTTATTGCAAGAGCTGATTACGCGTGCGAAGCAACTGCGCAATCTGCGCGGCGTGCTCCACGAAAAAGGCCGCCGCGCCTTGGGTCGGCTCGCCTTCGCGCGGGCAAACCGGGGCACCCCGGAGGTGCGCTCCATGGGCACCGCAGGGCGCCGCGAACTCGACCTTGAGGTGACGACGGAACGCGTCTGGGGCATGTCCCTTGGCCACATCAAGGGACGGAATGTCGTCCGCGCTCCACAGGATCGCGGCGTCGGTCTTCTCGATACCTCCTCCTATGTGCTGGAAGCCGGGGCGTCGGCGGAAGAAATGTTGGATCAACTCGTCCAGTGCGCTCCGCTCGAACGCAACCTGCAAATCCTCGGCGAAGAAATCAAAAAGACAAACCGCCGCATCAATGCGCTCAACGAGTATCTTCTGCCCAAGCTCGACGGCGAAGTCCGCCGGATTCAGAGTGTGCTCGAGGAACGCGAACGTGAAGATACCTTCCGGCTCAAGAAAATAAAGAAGTCGAAGTCCAAAGAAAAGAAATAGGCAGGGACGATGCTCCTGGGCAACATTCTCCACGCCGGTCTTATCAAGACCACCATAGAATCTACGGAGAACTACGCCGCCATCACCGAATTGACCGACGTGTTGATCACCGCCGGCGAAATTCCTATTTCCCTGCGGGACCACGCGCTCGAAGCGATCGCCGCCCGAGAGCGCTCTATGAGCACGGGCATGGAACACGGCGTCGCCTTGCCCCACGCCTCCTCTCCGCATGTCGATAAAATCGTCGGCGTGCTGGGCATATCGAAAGCCGGCATCCCCTGGGATTGCCTCGATTGCCAGCCCGCCCGGTTGGTCATCCTTCTCCTGCTCCCGCGCAGCAAGTTCCAGATGCACGTCCGTGCGCTTGCTGGGATTTCCCATTTGCTCAATAGCGACGCGTTCTGCGATACACTGGTGGATGCGCGCGACGAAGCAGAAGTGCTCCGCCTGATCCATGCCGAGGAGAAGAGCTCCATTTTCGACGACTACCGGTAGTTCGCCGGAGCCATAGTGCGCCGGAAGCGGAAAATTCGTTGCGCGAATCAGAGGGGTAGCGAAGCCCGGCGATGTAGCGGCTCGCGAGTACGCTCGCCCTCCCGAGAGGCCCTTGGGCGTTCCGGCGACCGAGGTGTTAGCGCAGTAGCGCGTGTGCAAAGGAGATGAACCGCCGTGACCGAACGCCTCATCAGCTTTGCCGGCCTTGTCGTATTCCTCTTCCTCGCTTGGGCGATTTCCGAGGATCGGCGGCGGGTGAATTGGCGGCTCATCGGCATCGCCCTTTCGCTTCAAGCCGGGTTGGCAGTGGTGGTCCTTCGCACGCGCTGGGGTGGCGCGTTTTTCGAGCAGGTGCGCGGCGCATTTGACGTCATCACCGCCGCGACCGGCGAAGGGGCGGGCTTCCTATTCGGCTCCTACGCCAACGTCATGGCCTTTCAAGTGCTACCCGTGATCATTGTGGTTTCATCCATCACGGGAATTCTTTACTACTTCCGAATCATACAAACTGCCGTCCGGGCCATGGCGTGGCTCATGCAGCGGACCTTGAAGACGTCGGGTCCCGAAACCTTCGGAACCGCGCTCATGGTATTTCTTGGCATCGAATCCATGCCTTCGCTGAAGGGCTACCTTCAGACCATGTCGCGCTCCGAACTCTGCACCGTGATGACCGCGTTCATGTCGACCGTCGCGGCGAACGTGATGATTATCTATGCCACCTTCGGCGTGAAGCCGGAACACCTCCTCGCCGCCTCCCTCATGAGCGCGCCCGCGGCCATCCTTATCGCAAAGCTCATGGTTCCCGAGACGGATGCGCCCGCCGTGGATGAAGCCGTCGCGATGGATGCGGCCGTCGAGAGCCATAATGTGATCGACGCGGCGGCCACGGGCGCAACCGATGGCCTGAAACTCGCGTTGAACATTGGCGCGTTGGTGATCGCATTCGTGAGCCTTGTCTACCTGGTGAATCTGTTCTGCTCCGCCGTCACCGGATACGCCTTCACGGAATTGATGGGCTACCTCTTCGTTCCCTTCGCCTTCCTTATGGGGATTCCCTCGGCCGATGTGGGCCAGGTGGCGCAACTGCTCGGCACGAAAACGGTGATCAACGAATTCCTCGCCTACGCCGATATGAAGACGTTGATCGAAGCGGGCCAACTCCAAGAACGCTCCGTGATGATCGCGACCTACGCCCTCTGCGGATTCGCCAACCCAGGCAGCCTCGGTATCCTCATCGCCGGCCTGACCGGGCTCGTGCCCGAACGCCGAAAAGAGATCACCGAACTGGGCATCAAGTCCTTCGTGGGCGGAACCCTTGCCGTGTTCACGACGGCCTGCGTGGTGGGCGTTATCGGATAGGCCGCAGTCCGTAAAGGAGATGAGTTCTTGGGTGGCACCTCCAAACGAATTGGTTCATCACGAAATTCCGGGAGATGGTCCCTGTGCAATTTGCGGTGGCGGCAATTTCCAAAAGATTGGCGTCTGGGAGAGCGGTTTGTGATTAACCTGTCATTGCGAGTCAGAACCCGCT
>JAPYPO010000610.1 GCA_029937645.1 Candidatus Hydrogenedentota bacterium | reverse complement strand
GAGAGCCAAGTCAATATCTGCGGAATGAGGATCAACTTGCTGTGAGGGAGTTCGGTTTCGCGCAGTATGTCGGTATTGATAAAGTCGTCGGTCTGCAGGAAGTGAGGAATTGGTTCAACCCGGGTCCGAGCAACCCGAGTATTTCGGCACGGAAGGAATGTCATACGCAGTAGGCAAATGAACCTTTCGGCAATTCTTGCGACTATATAGACGACAATGCCCGACAGAACACATTTGACAGATCAGATTCTGGTGCTCCGCTGCCAATTGGGTGATGAAGTGGCTTTCGAACGGCTATTGGCGGAATACGACAGCAGAATTCGCTACTACGTGCGCCGGATACTTGGTTCGAACGACAAGGCGGACGACGTTATGCAGGTTATCTGGCTGACGGTGTGGCGGCGATTGCCAAAGCTCCGGAACGTGGAAGCGTTTCGGCTATGGCTCTATCGCATCGCCCGGAACATTGCTGTTCAGGACCTACGCACAAGTAAAAAGGAACAACAGGCCCTGCGCGACGGGCTGCAAGTGCCGGACGAACAGGAGGAGCCGTTCTCGCCGGAAGAGGCCGCCGCCGTTCATGCGGCGTTGAATACGATTAGCCCGGCGCACAAAGAAGTGCTCGCGTTGCGGTTCATCGAGGGCATGTCCTACGAGGAAATCGCCCAACTAACCGAGTGCAGCTTGGGAACAGTACGCTCGCGGATTCACTACGGCAAGAAAGCGCTGCGGAGTGAAATGGAGACAGAAAATGGAAAATAGTGACATGGATATAGGCAGCGCTTTGCTCAAACAAGACGGACTGACCCCAGGAGAGATGCTAAGAGGAGAACAGAGCGCGATTCACAGCATACTGGCGCGCGACCGCAAACGGGTGAGCGTTCTTAAATGGCTCACGTTCACATTTCTCGTTATTTCTGTAATGTGCTTTCTTGGCTTTCTCTCTTCTTTTCTATTGTTGGACTATCATCCATCCGTCGTCGAATTCGACGCGCAAGGAGGATTCACTATCGTCAAGAGGGAACCGGTCGTGTTCTGGAAGGAGTTGGTAACGGAGGGATTCCCCCTGATTGCCTCTGGAAGCTTCGCATTGGCGGTTCTTACCGGGGTCGCATGGTCCCTGCTTTCTCGCGCGGTCGATATCCGAGCCATGAATACCCGATTGAAAATGATGGAAATGACACTGAGGGCTTCGTCCTAACCAGCGCATCCAGCGGACTAAGGTCACCAGACGCGCAAACCGTTAGGCCAACGCAGGCGACGGAAACGCCTGTGCTATGGTGGTGGCATGGCTGGACGCACGGACAGACGCGGCTTCACCCTCGTCGAGGCGGTGATCGTGGTCGTTGTTATAGCCGTGATTTTGGCGGTCACTATCCCGTGGTTGAGTGAGTGCGATCGGCGGGACGTGGACATCATCAATAAGGCGCAGATCTATTGTCTAAGATAAGAGGAATAAACGCGGAGGGTTTTACGGTGAAGCTATCGAGTATAGCGGCTCACGTACTGGATTTCGCTCGGATTGAGGGTTCGACTCGTCGTAAAATGGGAAGGTTTTTCACTGATGACAACCCATCAAAAGAGTGGCAGAGAGACGATTCGCGGGAGCTTGTCATGGACCTCAATACAAATCGTTTGTCAGGGGTTGGGCTTGGCGATCCGCTTTCCAGTCTCCAATTTCTAGGTCGTAGCGACGACTTTTACCAGATGAAGGTGACAGCGGAAGATGAAAACGGCGAGATACTGAGTGTTGACGAGGACGAAGAACTCTGCCTATCTTACAAATCTATGGGAATCTCAATCTCGTGCGACTTGCAATTCGCTGTCAAAAGCTTTTCATTCGGCAATGAACTAGGCGATCCCGTCTCTAGTTGTTTCCTGGGTATTTTTTTATTCGAAGGGAGCGAGCTTTCTCCCCGAGACTTAGGCAACTCTAAACAAATCATCGATATATTGGGCGCGCCGGATGTAGTCGATGACGGTCAAAGTCTCGACGAAGCGATGCCTTTTAGGAAAACTATGTACTACACACAGTCACACGGCAGTTGGTTGATCTCACTCGACAAAAAAGATCACGCCACCGGGTTCGATGTGTCTTAATCCAAATCATGCAATCAGGTTGAGAACGGACCCCAAGCGGAGTTTACATGCCCAACCAGCGCAAGCAACGGACGTAGCTGCCGACGCGCAAGCCGCTAGGAGAAAATAACAATGGGTCTACAACGGGGCACCGAAAGATTTCAATGGAATGTTGGCGGCTGGTTCGGATGCCAAATTGGCTCGACTATCTGGCTTCTTCTTGCTGGAATACTGTTGACTGCGGAGTCCGTCGCGTGCTCCGCTCTATTGTTCGGTTGCTTTCTTATTCCGACATTTCCCATATGGATGCCCGTGACCACCACGGGCACGTTATTGAGCATTGTAGAAACACACACTGACGAGTTCAAGACGGGGTTTGCTGCGTCAGTCCGTGTTCAGTCGCTTGGCTGGCTATGAAGATACGAACGACGCC
>JAPYPO010000609.1 GCA_029937645.1 Candidatus Hydrogenedentota bacterium | reverse complement strand
GTCCTGGATGGTGTACGCATATTCGAGACGCGTGAGCCGGCGCAGGGGAGTGCGTTGCGGACCGCGGGCCGCGAGATTCGCATCGATCAATTCGGCTTTCAGCGACGCGAGGGCTTTCTCAAGCAATGCCCGCTTTGGACGCGGTTCGGAACGCGGCGGCATCTCGCGGTTCTCGACACGCTCGAAGATGCGAACCCACTTTTTGAACGTGTCTCGGTCGGTGAAATCGTGGCCGAGCTTCGTCATGTCGAGCGGCGTTTTCGTTTCCGCATCGTGACACTTCATGCAGGTGGCTTCGATAAAAGGAGCGACTTCCGAGTTGAACGCTTGCGCGGATGCCGGTCCCATTACGAGGAGCAATGCAAAAATGGCCGAGAGAATTCTAATCACGGCTTGCCATCCTTTCGGTCAATCCATTCGATTATGCTTATTATGCGCCTCGCGGCGACACGATCCCAGTAACTTCTATGTTGCCAGCCGCCTGCGAATGCCGCTCCGAGGAGGGCATCGTAGAACTACTGGTTATTGGCGAAATCGGCCATGGTCTGCGCCTCTTTCAGGTCGATTGCTCCGTCGCCATTTGCATCGATTAAAGAAAATCCAGCCTTCAGATCTTCCGGCGCTTCCTCCATCGTTATCTTGCCGTCGCTATTGGTGTCCATGAGGGCCATGAGCTGTTCAGCGGTGACGGTACCGGTGGCTTGCTGGGGCGATGCCGTTTGATCCTTGCGCGGCGGGTTGGCCTCTGCGGCATCAATTTCGCCATCCCCATTTTTGTCCAGACCTTCAAACGACGTCTTCAACGCCTCCATTTCGCCTTTAGCGATCTTGCCGTCGCCGTTCGTGTCCATGAAAGCCATAAGCTGCTCGGCAGTGAAGCCCGCGCCGGGTTCTTGAGGAAGTTGAGCCCTGATCTCAGGGGGTAGCTCAAATGTGCCGTCGTCGATTTCCGCGTTGAGTTCCACGGCAACGACAGTAGCATCCAAATTTACCTGTGCGGTCTCGACGGAAGCCTTGTAGGGGAAGGTAATCGCGCCCACTTTTTTGTACTCATTGAAAATCCTCGTTACGGCGGTGCCGTCCAGCCCAGTGCCCTTGTGCTTGGTTATCAGTCCGGATTCATTGTCGAAGTGATACGTGTCTGCATTGCCACTGTCGGAGATGAACTTAATTATCGTCGCGCCGCCTTCTTCGCCGAGAATTTCAGCGGACACATAGATTTCCTTCCAGTTTAGGAGAGGGTTGAACGAGTTTGCCTGACGCAGCAACTCCGCCGCGTGCCCCTCCAAAACCTTATTGCCTTCCATGGGATTCATCTGCCACGGAACATCGTCGGTGACTCCCTGAATCACCTCGCCCATACCGGGAAATGCCGTGACCGACTTGAAGTCGCCATCCTTGTAGTAGGCCGTTGCCTCCATCTGCACACCAAATTCGGGGATAGTAAGGTTGATTCTTATGATCGCGCTCTTGATGGCTTCCTGCGCCTCGCGCCCGCCCGTAGCGTCAATGTACTTCGCCACGATCTCGCTCACCGATGCAGCCGAGGCGACACCCGGTGCAGCCATCATTCCCACTACCGCCAGCGCGGCGGCGCATTTCCAAGTAGTATTTATTGTTTGAATCATCATCTTTATCCTCGTGTTTTT
Organism: Candidatus Hydrogenedentota bacterium; assembly: GCA_029937645.1. Taxonomy (GTDB): domain Bacteria; phylum Hydrogenedentota; class Hydrogenedentia; order Hydrogenedentales; genus JAPYPO01. Next base: position 865 of record JAPYPO010000609.1, on the reverse strand, counting down.
TGACGACTTCCACAGCAGATTCCACGAAATGCCTACAGCTAATGCGGTAGCGGCTGTTTTACGGCGTGTAGCAGCATTAGAACCACCAATATACATCAAATATACACCCAAAAATTCGCGATTCGTGCATGTTCGCGGCTCGGAAGTTTATCTGGGGGCGATTATTAAATTTGACAATACGTTATTTTTCATATAATTATTGAATATATGAAAAATATCGTCGATATTTGTGGACAATGTAAAATTCCTATGATGGAGTCACGGCGGCATTCGGGGGAGGGGGGGGACGCGCTGAAGACGCGCCACCATCCTCAGCCTGCTCCGTCTGGCACGAACAGCAGCGGTTCAGGAGAAATCAACCGGGAAGAGGGAATCTATGAAACGCCTTACGTCAGTTCTGTCCGCGTTGCTCGCTGTGGTAATTTCTGCAATCGCGCTCACTGGTTGTCCATCGGGCAATAACCCTCCATTTGAACCTGCTATCTTTCCCGCGTTCTCCGCGTCTATAGAATGCGGAGTGGTGCCTTTCACGGTCGAGTTCACCAATGAAACCCGTAGTTTAGCCGGTGATATTACGGAATGGAATTGGCAAATCGAAGACCGCCAAGATAGAACCATAGTCAGATTGGATATTGGGCCGAACTTTTTCTACACCTTCGACAGGCCCGGCGAGTACGCAGTTACACTTCAGCCGAATACTGGAAGTGGCTATCGTCCAGTCACCCCATCCACCGTCATAACCGCAAATACCGTGGAGGGAGAATGCGGGGGAGACCAACGTGATGCGCCCAACAGCATCTTCGCCCAAGTCTATCCGGTGTCCGGCACACAAATCTCCACGGGAAACCTTGTCCTGCTAGAGCCC
>JAPYPO010000062.1 GCA_029937645.1 Candidatus Hydrogenedentota bacterium | reverse complement strand
ACGAGTTTGAAGGTGCCACCGAAGACTGTGGAAATTTATGTCCTTAACAGGGAGCCTAAACGACCGCAGCAATCTCCTTCAGTAAGTAATGGGGTGCCTGACGAACGAGAGGTCTTCATGCCAGCGTCCAAATGAGTCAACTGGTAGCGAGAAGATTGCCGCGTCGGCTCCGCCTCCTCGCAATGACAAGTCGGTAGTTCTAACAACGTAGTTAAATAATTATGTTAAATTTTTTAGTGATCCGTAGAATTAGTGATCTACTTTGACTGTGTTGTTGTTCCTTCCCGGCCTCGTCTTCACGGATACCGGCGAACAATGTTTCAACCGCCGAACGCTCTAATCGAAGATGATATTGCCGCGTGTGGTTTGAAGCCGAACATGATGCGATGCCTTATTAAGGAGACCCTGAAAATTCTCCCGGCCCGGTTCGATGGATCCGGTCATGAAGAACACGGGTTCCACGGTGCCCCCCTGCGCGATAGCCGTAAACAACGCATCCGCTGTCTCCGTCACGGCCATGCCGATATTTCCGTCGGTTACTTCAATGCTCATCTCTCCATGAATCCCGTGAAGCGCGATAATGCGTACGTCTCCGCGCGCATGGCGAACCGTCGCTTCCGCGCCCGGAGAATCAATAACGACTCGCCCGTCCCGGTAGCTCACTCCAATATTCTCGGAGACCCGTCGAAGCGTCGCCGTTCCTTGCGCGCCTGAAATGACTACGGGTCCGACAGAATCGAGGACCTCGATATCGCCTGAGCGATTGTTCAAATCCAGGGTACTTCCTGCGTGTTCGATGCGAACGCTACCCCGTTCTAACTCGACCGTCAGCGGTGCGCCAATTTCTTTAGCGGATATCTGTCCCTCCTTCGCCAGAATAGTGAGCGGCGATGTAAGCGGAACGCGCACCACGAGATCGACTCGGTAAGAAATGTTATCCAAATGGGGGAGCAGCTCCGGGTCGGGGAGGCTTGAGACGCGGATCGTGCCATCACCGTCCTGCGATATCGTCAAATGCAGCGACTGTAGAATCTCGCGAGCGTCTTTAAGCGGCTCCGCCCAAACCCATCGTGTCCCCGAAACGGTCAGCACATCCTCGGTTGTGCCTTCGAAGTGAAGGTCTCCGGTGCCCGACTCCAGCACAATGTTTCCGCCCGGCGTGATCGAGTGCGACAGCGGCGCTGTGTCCAATTGGAGCGCGGTTCCGTCATCTAAATGCACGGAGGAAGCTGCCGTTTCCGTTTTTTCTTCCAGGATATGGATCGAGTCGAAGGTAGTGTCGATGGCGATCCGCTGCGTAGCGTCGACATTGATTCGCTGCGCCGTGCGAAAACTGCCCTGCGTGCCCCGGTCCAGGTCAAAATCCGATTTGATTTCGCCGCTCTCAACGATCGCATCCAGATCGGCCGCACTCTCCCGAGGGACATACAACCAGACGGGCCCGCTCTCGCTGTTGACCGTGGCGTTAATATTGCGGCCCAGTGATCGAAGTTCGACGGAGCCCCGAAAGTTGCTCACATTCAGCGTGCCCGAAATATTCGAAAAGAGGGATTGCATCCCTTGCAGCGTAAAATGGCCGCCGCGCCGCAGCCCCTCCGCGACGAGATCATAGGATCCCATTCCGGTCACGCTAACGCGTCCGCCGAGATTGCGTAGCTCGACCCGGCCGTGGCTGGATGTGACTGTAACGCGCCCTTCAATACCAGCGACAGCGGTATCGCCAAACGAATTTGAGACGAACACGCTTGCCTGGAGGGGCACGGAAATCTCGTAGTGGACTTGAAAGCCTACTACGCCATCGATCTTGGGGCTCTGCGTGATGACTTCGAAGTGGTTGCCTTCTTGCTCGACGTGAACGTCCATATGATCCGCGAACTGATTGGCCAGGCTATCGGTATCGGCCACGGAAATAATAGTGGCCTCGATGCCGACGGCGGGATTCGGCCAGGATTGGATGCGGACGTTGCCGTCACCATGCCGAATGTCGAGACGCGGTGCGCCCGTTACGTTCAAGATTTTGGAGATCGTTCGAGTGGCCGTAAACGAGGTGGGGGGGTCTACGGCTTGATCGCCGGCTTGAGTAGGTTCTTGGGCGCTTGCGACATGGTGCAACGGGGGCACGCTAAGCCAGTCCACCATGAATAGAGCCGCCCAGAAGAGGCCTGATAAGAAAGGAGTTCTGGCGAGGGGGAGGGAAGGGCGCCGGTGTTTGGGTTTACAGACTCCGCTCCGCATAATAAGTCGTCAAGGTTTCCAGGAGCAGTGGGCCGCTGGATTCCACCACTTCCTTTGCCCGAACATTCGCCGGGTTCGTGTCGAGCCGCTCAAGTCCGGCTGCGATATGCTCCGAAAGCATACGGATTTTCCGATGCTGTTCCTTCTCCCAGCGAGACTTCGGGGTCTGATTCAAGGCCTCTGTGGCCTTTGTCAAAATATCGGCTTTAGGAGTCGGAGATGTCGTAAGATTAAACGGAAGCACGGCGGCGTTCAAGTGTTGGGTTTCGTCGGGCACCGAGACGGATCCCGCTAGTTCGGTGGTGACCGCGGTATCCTGCAACGCGTAGGAGAGGACCGCCGCGAGGCCCACCACCGCGACCGTCATGACGCCCCACGCCAGCCGAGGTTGAAACTCCGCGCTGTCGAAGGTCGAGGACGTGTCCAAGCGCTCGGCTTTCGCCGCCAAGAGCAGCGATGCGGTAAGCCGTTTCGACGGTTCCAGACATTCCGCATCATCCACGTAGTGGAGCGAGTCGGCGACTGCTTTGACTTCCGCACGGCAGGGGGCGCATTCCGAGATATGGCGGGCCAACTGAGCGGCGACCGGGCCTTTGCCCGATTCGAGACTCTCCGCATAGGCGAACAGGTCTTTGTCTGATGGGTGTGATCGAATCATGATGGTTTTAGAGGTGTCTATACATAATCGCGAAAATCGGCCAGCAAGGGGCGAAGCGCCCGTTCCGCGCGGACCACACGTGACTTGGCGGTGCCAATGGGAACTTTCGTAATTGCCGCAATCTCTTCGTATGACAGTTCCTGAAAGCGGAGCAAAATAAATGTTTCACGCTGGTGCTCAGGAAGGTGTTGAAGGGCCTCATTCACCGCCTCTGAAACCTCGCCACGGCGGAACGACTTCAACGTGTCTGCCTTCGCGTCGCCAACGTGTTCTAAGGGATGGAAGGAATCGTCTGAATCCTTTCCCCAATTTGAGAACAAGCTGAATACGCGGGGACGGCGCTTGCGGCGGAGCCATTCCTTCGAGACCATATTTGACGCGATGGCGTAGAGGTAGGTTGTAAATTTCGCCGTTGGCCGGTAGCGCTGTCCGTTCTTGACCAACGCCAGAAAGACCTCCTGGGTAAGCTCCTCGGCGATTTGCCGATTCTGCACCATGCGGTGTGTAAAGTTGAGAACCCCTCTTTGGTGGCGCTCTACTAATTCTACAAAGGCCTCTTCCGAGCCTTTTCCATGCGCCAGCATGAGATTCTCGTCGCTCATATCCTTGCAGCTAACCGGGTCATCTGTAACGAGTTGCAGATGGACGTCAGTGCGTTTTTCTTGCGATTGAGCTGAATTTTCCGCCATGGCCCGAACCCCTCTCGCTTCTCCCTAGTGTTAATCAACCCTCAATACGCTGGGCAAGGGAAAAGTTCCATAATCGTTTTGTATCTAATGGTAACACAACGCCTGCCTCCAGGTGATTTGGGGCGCCGCAGGGGATGTCTTATGCCTAACATTGGTACACGCATCCGATCAGAGCTACGTCAACTCCTTGGGATCCCGCACATGGGCCGCAGCCTCCTCATAAGAAATGATACCGTCGTCATATAAATTCTTGATCGACTTGTCCATCGTTATCATCTCACCTTGCTTCGCTGTTTCCATTACGCTGTAGACTTGGTGCGTTTTTCCCTCGCGGATCATATTGGCGATCGCCGTATTGTTTTTCAGCATTTCGACAGCAAGTATCCGCCCATCTTCGTCCGCACGCGGGAGCAGACGCTGGCTCAGAATTCCCAGCAACACCATCGATAATTGGAACCGTATCTGCGACTGGCTGCCCGCAGGGAAGACATCAATAATCCGGTCCACCGATTGGATGGCATCGTTTGTGTGCAGTGTAGCCAGGACCAGATGCCCTGTTTCCGCGGCCCGCAATGCAGACTGAATCGTGTCCAGGTCCCGCATCTCGCCGATGAGAATCACGTCGGGGTCTTGCCGAAGTACATATTTCAGGGCATGCACGAACCCGTGGGTATCTTCGCCCACCTCCCGCTGATCCACGATGCTCTTCTTATGCGTGTGAACGAATTCAATCGGGTCTTCTACCGTGATGACATGACACGCGCGGTTCTCATTGATAATGTCGATGATCGCCGCCTGCGTCGAGGTCTTGCCGTGGCCCGTAGGCCCCGTGACGAGTACGAGCCCTTGCTTGGCCATCGCGATTTCTTGCACATACTCTGGCAGCCCCAACTCTTGCCACTTCGGAATTCGATCCGGGATAGGGCGAAGCGCGGCCGTTACCGCTTGTTTCTGCATATATACGTTCACACGGAAGCGATGCTTGCGTCCCGCCGCCAGGGAGAAATCGAGTTCCTTTTCCGCTTCAAAGGTCTTCTTCTGATCGGCCGTCAACAACGAATAGATGAGTTTTTTCGACTCCTCTGCTGTCAGCGATTCGCCTTGGGTTCGCAGCAATTCACCATTGATGCGCAGCATCGGCGGCGCCCCTGCCCCGATAAGCAAATCAGAAGCCTTTTCTTTTACCACCATGTCGAACAATTGTTTACTCGTCATGCTCGGTTCCTTTTACTGTTCCAGGGATGTGTATTGTCGCGCCTCATGCTACCATAAAACGAAGTGTGCCGGGGCGTATTGCGATACTAAATCAGGCTCCCTGGATTCATGACCCGATTATTTTGACCTCTTCGTGCAACGCAACGCCATAGCGATCCAGCACCGTCGTCTTGACGAGGTCGATGAGCGCGAGGATGTCGCTGCTGCTTGCCGTGCCTTCGTTCAGGATGAAATTGGCGTGCAGCTCGCTGATTACTGCGCCGCCGCGCCGCGTTCCCTTTAGGCCGCAGCCTTCGATGAGGCGGCCCGCGTGGTCGCCGTCTGGATTCTTGAATACGCTGCCGCAGGAGTTGCCTTTCGGCTGTTTTTCCTTTCGGCGTTGGATGTAGTGATCGTAGATGGCCTTCTGGTCTTTCTCGTCCCGTTGAAACGTGAAGTGTCCGCCCAGGATGAACGCGCCGTGCGGGCAAAACGTCTGACCTCGATAACTGTAGAGCGATGCGTCCATCGTGACGGTCGTTACGCCCTTCGCATCCAGCACGTCGACGGATTCCATTAACTGGCAGATGGAGCCGTTTACCGTGCCTGCGTTCATGTAGATCGCCCCGCCGACACTGCCCGGAATTCCCGTGAGCCCACCTGTACCGGAATAGTTGTTTGCGACGATTACCTCTTGGAGGAGCCTATCGAGGACACCCCCGCCTTCAACGTAATAGCGGTCGTCGTCCAGGTGCTCCAATCCCGCCAGCTTTGTGGTGAACAACGCGATGCCTGGGAACCCGTCATCGGCGATCAATACGTTTGAACCGCCGCCCAACACCAGTTTCGGCAGATCCTGATCCAGCATCCATGCGTAGGCTTCGATAGCCTCCGCGCGATTTCTAGGAATCAGGGCAAGGCGCGCGGGACCGCCCACGCGGTACACTGTCAGTGGGGCAAGCGGGTAGTTCTCTTCAGCAAAATCGAAGGGGACCGAATTCATGCTTCAAGAATACAGGATGCGTCTAGAGAGTTCCCGTTTTGCCAGGGACCACACGAGGTGGCACAATCGTTTGGGACGTTTCAATGGAGAGCCACCGAATGTTTGGCTTCTGGAAGAAAAGAAAACGCATCGCTCTACGACAAAAGCCATTTTTATCGGATTGGCTTAAAGTCATCCATGCCAATATCCCCTATTACAGCGCCCTTCCAGAGCCGCTAAAACAAGAACTGCGAGAACACACGCAAATCCTTCTGCACGAAAAGCACTTCGAGGGTTGCGGCGGTTTCGAGATGACCGACGAAGTGCGCGTGACCATCGCTGCGACCGCGGGGATTCTTCTGCTGAACAGAAAATCAGATTACTTCCGAGGTCTGCGCACAATCCTGGTTTACGAGGAGGTCTTCACTGTTGAAGGCGAAGAGACCGGCGACGATGGCCTTGTCACCGAATGGGACGAGGTCTTTTCCGGCGAGTCGTGGGGGCAGGGGGTCGTCGTTCTCGCTTGGGAAGAAGTGCGGCTGGGCTTCTCGAATTCGGGCGACGGATACAACGTCGTCTTGCACGAATTTGCCCACCAACTGGACGAGGAAAATCCCGTTGCCGAAGGCCTGCCCCTTTTGGATGAGGCTTCGGATTACCAGGAATGGGCGGAGGTTTCGTTGCGCCATTTTAATCGTCTGAGAAAGGACGTGCTTCGCAACAAAAAAACCGTGCTCGATGAATACGGGGCAGAGGATCCTGCGGAATTTTTCGCTGTGGCCACAGAAACGTTCTTCGAACGGCCCGTCCAGTTAAAGAAGAAGCGCCCCGAGCTTTACCGGATTCTCTGCCAGTTCTACCGCCAAGACCCTGCCGAGTATAGTCACGATGCCGCGAAGTAGCATCGATGCGCGAAGCGGTTTTGTCTCACGCAAAGCCGCGAAGATGCGAAGAAGAGCCTAGCCCGGATATCTCACCGGTTTTCGTAGCGATACGGTGGGGGCTTGTTTTCAGTTTGCCTTGAGGACCTTATCGATAGATGTGCATGTTTTGGATTTTATTAGGCGGTGTTTGAAGTTTTCGAATAACCAGGATACGGCCCAGTAAATTGCTTGTTCATGGTATAATTGGCATCATCGGTCACTCTTGCTCATACGTCAGAGGTCATCTCGATGCTCAACGACCACGCGCGTCAAGAGCCTGGCTTTCGCGTTCCTCGGATCACTATTATTGTTCGACCTCGAAGAGGGTCCGTGACGACGGATTCTGTCTCGATGCTGTTTGTGATTGTCTCTACAGTAGAGGAGCGCTTTCTCGAATGGTTCACGGACAGATCCATAGGAAAAACTCTGGCGAATGGAAAAATTCAATGTCTACTCTTTTTAGAATCTGCGCAGCGTCTGCGTTGGCCACTTCGGCCCTCGCGGCCGACATGCGGCCTAACGTGGTCTTGATCATGACCGACGATCAAGGTTACGGCGACCTCTCGGCCCATGGGAATACTGAAATACACACGCCGCATATTGACGCGCTGCACGAAGAGTCCGTGCGCCTGACAAACTTTCACGTATCCCCTACTTGTTCTCCCACACGCAGCACGCTCTTGACCGGGCGCTTTAACATGCGCGTTGGAGTCTGGCATACGATTCGGGGACGGTGCCTCCTGCGCGCGGATGAGACCACGCTCGGCAATATCTTTGCCGCCAACGGATACCACACGGGCCTTTTTGGGAAATGGCATCTCGGGGAGAGCTTCCCTTTTCGTCCGAACGACCGGGGCTTTCAGGAAACGGTCTGGCATGGCTGCGGCGCGCCCGGCCAGACATCCGACTACTGGGGCAATGATTACTATGATGATATCTATTGGCGCAACAATGTCCCCGAACAGTTCGAGGGGTATTGCACAGACATCTGGTTCGACGAGGCGCTCGACTTTATCGAACGAAAGAAAGACGAACCCTTTTTTTGCTACATCCCGACGAACGCGCCACACGAACCGTTTCTGGTGGACGAGGAGTACAGGAAGCCGTATGCTGACGCGGGGATCGAAGAGCCGCGCGCGACTTTCTATGGAATGATCGCCAAGGTCGATGAGAATGTTGGAAGGCTTACCGCGCGGCTCGACGAACTCGGGCTGTCGGAAAACACGATTCTCATTTTCATGACCGATAATGGTTCCGTCGCCGGCTACCGGGACGGTAAGGGCTTCAATGCCGGAATGCGCGGCGTCAAAGGCAGCCCTTACGACGGCGGGCATCGCGTGCCCTTCTTCGTTCGATGGCCCGCGGGCGGGCTCGCGCACGGCGTCGACTTCAACCAGATTAGCGCGCACATTGATGTCGCGCCCACGCTAATCGATTTCTGTGGTCTTGACTACTCGCCAGAGAAGCCCTTCGATGGCATTAGCCTTGCGCCACTCCTCAGAGGGTCGCCGCCCGCTGACTGGGACCGAACCTTATTCGCGCGGGTACGCAGCGCGTGGATATGCCCGTCAAATGGCGCAACACAGCCCTCATGACCCAACGATGGCGCCTCTTGCGTGGCGAAGAGCTCTTTGACATGGCCCAAGACCCCGGGCAACAACACGATGTTGCGGCCGCTCATCCAGATGTCGTCCGAAAACTGAATGCCGACCATGACGCATGGTGGTCTTCGGTGAGCGAAAGGTTCGATGTGCCGGCCCGGGTTGTGATCGGAGCAAAACAGGCAAACCCAACGGATATCAACTGCCACGACCTCCGCATTGATGGGTCGGGCAGATTCCCCTGGAAACAGCACCTCATGCGCAAAGGTGTCGCTGCTACCGGCTACTGGTCCATTGATGTGGCGCGTCCCGGAACCTATCGCTTCACGTTGCGACGATGGCCCAAGCACCTGCGCACGCCGATTTCAGGGGCTATCCAAGATGGAAGGGCCTTGAACATCACTCAAGCGCGAATCCGCGTGGGCGAAGAGGATCAATCCATTCCGGTCACGCCAGAGATGGTAGGTGCGGCGTTCCAACTTGAGCTGGACGCGGGTCCAACACAGATGCAAACTTGGTTTGACCAAGAAAACGGTGAAACCGGCAACGCGTACTTCGTGGAAGTCGAACGCGTAACGCAACATGCTTCTTAAATGACTGGCGCATGCCCCAGTTTCGCTACACTCAGTTCGCCAAAAATATCCGTGCATGAATGGCCTCCCTTGTGGCAAGATGGGACTGAACCCGAGAATTCACGAGCACGATAGGAACTCGCATGCACCTGGATGAATTCGAATCGCAATTCAACAGCGCCGTTAAGACGCCCTACGAATATGAAGGAATCGCTTTTCGCTCAATCGCGCTAGTCTGCGATCGAGAAGAAGGCGCTTCCGAAGAGTTATTGAAAATCGTTCAATCCCTCGTTCCTCCTCTGGCCGGCCGCTCCGAACCCCAGTGGGAAGTATTCGATCGCGAGAGCTTCGCCACCGTTTCTGACCTGTTGTCCAAGCTGGAGAATCTAGCCCCCGATCTGGTTCTAGCCTCGCGGAATCTCAAGTTGGATCACGCGGACAATCTCGTGTACGGGCTGACGAACTATATTGACGCCCTGACCCAGGTCATGGATGCGCCGGTGCTGCTTCTGCCGGAGCGAGATAGTACGAGCATAGCGCCCCACTGCGAGGCCCCCAAGGCGATCATGGTAGAGACCAACCATCTGACGGGGGACAACCGTCTCATCAATTGGGGTGTCCGATTCGCCGAACCCAACCGTCGTCTCTACCTGACCCACGTCGAGGATGGCGATGCCTTCGCCAAGTACATCAACGCCATCAGCAAGATCCCTGCAATCGACACGCGTCTTGCCGAGCAAACGATTCACGACACGCTGCTGAAGCTGCCGCATGACTTCGTGAGCAGCGCGCGGACGAGCCTTGAATCCTTATTTCCCGAATTGAAAGTCGAGGAGATTGTGCGTTTCGGAATGGCGCTGTCCGATTACGAATCCATCATTCAGGAAAACGCTATCGATCTGCTCGTATTGAATACGAAGGAATCGGGACAGCTCGCGATGAATGGAATAGCTTATGCGATTGCGGTCGAGTTCAAAGATCGCCCGCTGTTGTTACTATAGGAGCGCGAATTGGAAGAACAAATCCACGAAGTCGAAACTTGGAAGACCCTGGTCTTTCTCGGCCTGCTGTCGGCCATGGTCCTGGCCCTCGCTTTCGAAGAGAAGATTCACGCTAAGAAATCGCTCATTACAGGCACCTTCGCCATCATCTGTGTGCTGTTAGCGGACTTCCTCCACCTCCTGCCCATCGGCGATGTGATCAATGTCTTCGGCGAAAGTCTTCATATTCCCGTCTACATTACGGGCATCGAGTGGGAAGTGATAGCGATCATCGTGGGCGCCAGTCTGTTTGTGGATGTTACTTCCAGGTCGGGCCTTTTCACCTGGATTGCTCTGAAACTCACCAAGGCATCTAAGGGAGACCCGGTAAAACTCCTCATCAGTTACGGCGTGCTGACGGTCGTCTTCTCGGCCTTCCTCAATAACGTGACGGCCATGATTATCGTTGGATCCCTCACCGTTGTATCCCTCAAGAAGTTGGACCGCAGCTCTCTCCTCCTCGGCTTTTTGCTCGTCGAAGGATCCCTGACCAATGTGGGTGGTCTCCTGACTCTCATTTCTTCCGTGCCGAACATCATTATCGGCAGCGCGGCCGAAATATCGTTCATGACCTTCTTTATGAAGAGCGCGCCCTACGTCGTCGTATCGACCGTAGTCACAATTTGGCTCGGAAAGCGCTTATTCAAGGTCAACAGTTTCGCCACCGATCAAGAACGATCCGACGCCGCGGCGCACGTGGATAGCTTCGACGAAAACGACGGAATCAAGAGCAAGGGCTTCTTCTACCTCAGTGCCGTGTCGTTCGTCGCTCTCATCGGATTGTTTGCCACGTGCCAGAACGTTCCCTACCTAAGAGATTTGGGACTGGGCTTTATCGCGATCGCTTTTGGGCTGTTCATGTTGTGGATGTTCAAGCACGAAGTAGACGAATTCTATTCCGGGCTGGACTGGGATCTCATTTGGTTCTTCATGACCCTCTTCGTCGTCATCAATACCATGGAACACGCCCAAGTGTTAGCGTTGATCGGCACGGGAATAGAACGGGTCATTAGCCTGGGCGATACCGCGGGCGTAGCGGGGCTCCTATGGTGTTCCGCGATCGCCAGCTCCGTGACCGATAACATTCCGCTCGCCGCTGTTCTATCCAAGATACTTGCCGTCCGCACCCCGCCCACGCTGTCAGAATCCTCCTTGTGGTGGAGTGTGATTTTCGGCGCCAATCTTGGGGGCAATCTGACGCCAATCGGATCGGCGTCGACCGTCGTCGCGGTAACGGTAATGCAGAAAAACAAATTGGGGGTGACTTTTGCCCGGTTTGTGAAACTCTCTTTCCCCTTCGCCGCGGTTCAGCTAGTACTCGCGACCCTCTTTGTGTTGTTCGTCATACCCCTCTTCGGCTAGCAGTCGGATATCGTCAGAAGCATCAGCCGAAGCTCAAGTCCCCCCGTTTTGTATCGCATTGGATAATTGGGTGCCCCGAGATTTCGACTGCCTTCATTCCTAAGATGGGTCCGTGCCAATCGCGATGGCCTAGCGAATTTGGCGAAATCCGCCATGCGATCTCGGTACTTCATTTGGACTTAAGCGACAAGAGAATACAGATTTTGGGTCGAAACGGGAGAACATAGGCCCATAGAGACCAACACGTTATCGACTTAGAATAATCCATCACCCTTGCCCATACGCCACGCTCGAACCGTAGACTCAGGATTCTTGAATTCGTGTCTTCAAGGTGATGCCGTCACGTCAAGTTCCCTCTCGTTACTCGGAATCTTGACCGCGGACCTTTGAGGGACCGATATATGCCCCTCAAAGGTCGAACGGGCGCAAGCCCTCGCAAACCCCGAATGTGTCTGGGCCATTCGATCAGGTCAGCCCGAATAACTAGTCTCTCGATTTAATAGGGTATGCGTTACTCGGGAAGCACCACATCGGGGTCGAGTTCGTGGCGCAACGAATCGCCGAATACATGATGCACTTCGTCTGCTTGGCCGAGTTCCTGCCACTGGAAGTCTGTAGTGACATCATCCGGGCTCACAATACGAACCGCGACGAAGACTCGATTCATTCGATGGGCTACGCCGCACGCTGCGTCAGAAGCGTCTCGCACTTGATCCGTCGTGTGCTGCTCCGGAATCGCAGCAGTCCGGATCGTCGCCCGAACTAGGTAGTCGCCAGGTTCTTCGAAGAGATGACGCACTCCGATATTGGCTGTGGCTACTGCGGGGCCGCATCCACGGCCTTCCGCGCCATCGTGTCCGAGAGGAATCCATACGGGCTCTTCGTCGGGACCGTCGCCATTAAGTTGTTTCTCGCCCGTTGGATCATCGGGCCGATCCTGTTCCTCATGGGGGAAGCTAGCCCGGCGCATTTCCACGTTGAGTTCTGATCGCATGAGGCCGCAAGCGCCGTCATACCAAACGCCTTCGGTGTTGCGATCATAACGGAAGATGATCATTGTCCCTTGGCGGGCGAGAATGCGCCCATTGGGCCGCGCGAAGTTAAACGCGGCACCTTGGGTAGCGCATTTGTCGTCGGTCACATCCCGCGGCCGCACGGGCGCCAGTGCAGTCCTTGGACTTGCCACCACATACTGACGAACAGGCAATCGCAGGGCATCGGGACCGGAGTCCCGTATTCCCAGCGCAGCGTTAATGACCTGCTGGATGTCGGTTGGACCTACAATGCCATCGCGATCCACATCGACGTTGATATCCCAGAGATCGAGGTCTTGCGCATAGGCTGTCAAGGACAACGCAACGCATGCGATCAAACAAAAGGTATAGGACACTGCAAATTTTTGTGTGCTCATGATTCTTGCCTCCATTGTGCGTATCGTGTTCGTAATAAAACCAGATTAGAAGCGGGATTCGCCTGGATGGGTTGGGGTAGCCGTTCATCCACATAGCGCCAAGATACCCGCCACCAACCACCCAGACTACGCGCAAGGCGGCGGCGCGTTCGGCATGAGCGCATAGAGGTATCGCTCCGTCTTAGTAAGAATGGGAATGCGATCTTTAGGACTCGACTGCAATTGGGAAGCCTGATTCTCTTCCCAAAGTACGTCGAGTGACTTCGCATAAATAGATGGAAGGCGTAGCCGTGGGAGGGTCGGCATGGCGCCTTCGGGGATACCTTCACTGTGCGCCTTGTCTACGGGCTGCTGGGTTTCCGAGGCTTCGACGAGGATGACTTGCAAGTCGAGAATATCGACGCGGCCATCCTCATTAACATCGGCTAAACGATCTTGCGAGTCTCCGTCCAATACTTCTGTAATCACCGCCTGCAAGTCGCGAACATCGATTGGCTCACCGACTACGCTAGCGCCGGATTCCGGACGCACGGCGCTCGGTGGGATCGTGCCACTGACCAGCAGTGAAGCTACGATTCCGCATGTCAAGAACATGTGGCGTCTCAAGAGAGCACCTCGATAGAAACAGGCTTCCTAACGCGCAAAAGGACGCCGAGAACGAATAACACCAGAATAAAATCGGCTGCAGCAGACGAAGACGGGGCAAATGAGTTACTCAAACTACTAGCGCTACACCCAGGTGGATTCCCACCCTCACCCTCACCCTCACCCTCACCCTCACCCTCACCTTCTCCCTCACCTTCTCCTTCTCCTTCTCCTTCTCCTTCACCTTCTCCTTCACCTTCACCTTCACCTTCACCTTCACCTTCACCTTCACCCTCACCTTCGCCTTCTCCTTCGCCTTCACCTTCTCCCTCACCTTCTCCCTCACCTTCTCCTTCTCCCTCTCCTCCGATTATGGTTAGGGTGCCATCTTCGACTTGGGCTTCAACAGGGAAACCGAAAGGATCCGAAGCGAGTACATTCTTAAGCGACAGAGGGTAATTTCCCGACACCGCGGCGTCATAAACATCAATAACGATATTCGCCACGATGCCGTCTTCTATCGCGTTCTGATTGAATCCAACAATAATCACGCGGATCGTGTCGGAAGCCAGAAAGTTGTAGTTCAGGTCTTTTCCAGCGGCGTCAGCGACTTCGCCGAGAAAGGCCGATTTCAGAGTGAATGCGCCGTCATCGAATTGAATATCGAACTGGATGCTTGATACCTCCTCGCCCATTTCGGCAAACAGCCAGACAGGGACAACCACATCGTTTTGCGCCGGTACGGCCGACTTGTCTTCAACCATGAAAGTTGCGCCCAGGGAAAGCGCTACAACACCCAAGAGGCTTGCGATCTTCAGTCTGGAAATTACGGAGTTCACAGGGTGTCTTTCCTCATTCGCCGAAATCGAAACCTGAGATAGACGGCTCCCCCAATTAGAAGAGCCAACAGGAGAAGTACTGTCTGCGGACGGTTTGTCCACGCCGCAAAGGCGCTCCCGGAGTTGATCGGCACACCATCGTTTTCGGCGCCGCCGCGTGCGACCTGCCCCCCATGCGGCGGGGCTGACACTACGTCTACCGGGACGCTTGAACCATACAAATCGCTTAAGATCGGCCGCTTGATCGAGATAGAGTTGTTAGCAACTACTCCAGGAGAGGCGACG